>DASRMZ010000301.1:0-4804 GCA_035647675.1 Thermoclostridium sp.
TTTTAGATGGTAAGGTCAAAAGTGTAGCTAAACTTTAGGTTTTTAATTGCAGTTGTGAATGGTTTGCCATACGTATGGCCTGGTATATAAATCATAGAATAAATACATGTATTATCGAGGGAGATAAAGATGGAACAGAATCTAAATTATGAGGATGCAGTTAAACAGTTAAATGAGATTGTTCAGCTTCTTGAAAAAGGTGACATTTCTTTGGATAAATCGTTGGAGCTTTTTCAAAAGGGTGTTTCATTATCCGCTTATTGCACAAAAAAACTTGATGAAATTGAAAAGAAAATAGTTCAACTCGTTGAGGTGGATAATGAATGTAAAGAGGCAGAGCTGACAATGGGGGATTAAAATGAATTTTAAGGATGAATTAAAAGGTTTATCAGCGTTGGTTGATGATTATTTATTAAAGTATTTTGACCATCTTACTAATAGTGTATCTGAAAAAAAGCTAATAGAAGCAATGCGCTATAGTATAACAGGTGGTGGAAAGAGAATAAGACCTGTTTTGACATTATCAATTGCAAAAATGATGTCAAAGAATGCTTTGGAGGTTATGCCCTTTGCTGCAGCTATTGAAATGATCCACACATATTCATTGATCCATGATGATTTACCTGCTATGGATAACGATGATTACCGCCGGGGTAAATTGACCAATCACAAGGTATTTGGTGAAGCCATGGCAATTCTTGCAGGGGATGCGCTATTGAACGAAGCCTTTGATTTGCTGCTGAATTCTGCTATTCAATCAGGTGAAAAGATGGAGCAATTTATCAAGGCTTCACTTATCGTTGCGTCTGCTGCTGGAAAGCAAGGCATGATTGCAGGTCAAGTTATTGATATGGATTCTGAGGGAAAGCAAACCTCTGAGGTCACACTTAAAGATATGCACAAAAAAAAGACAGGAGCTTTGATAAAAGCGAGTATCCTTGCACCTGCTGTTTATTTAGGTGCGTCGGCGGAGTATATAAAGGCACTTACTAGTTATGCGGAAAATATTGGAGTTGCATTTCAAATAAAGGATGACATTCTTGATGTCGAAAGCACTACAGAAGAATTGGGAAAAGCCGTAGGAAGCGATGAGAAAAATAAAAAAACGACATATGTATCCCTTTATGGCTTAGATGGAGCAAAGGCAATGCTTCTGGATGTGACGCAAAGAGCGATTAATGATCTTGGCATCTTCGGAGATAGTGCTTGGTTTTTGCAAGAGATTGCACAATACTTTGCAAACCGAACACATTGATTGTTAATGTTCACAGGTAACCCAAGAGATATAGCTATGCAATATAAGGAAAACATTAGCGGAATGAAACGTAGTTTCCATTAGTGTGCAGATTTATCTCAAAAGATGAAGGGCGTGAACGGTAACCATTGATTTATTGGAGCATTTTTAGGTTATTTATAACTTTGCACTCTTTTTTCAGCTATGATATAATTGTTCCATCTTCAGGAGGTAAAAATGTACTTCCTAGATACTTAACATTTAGGATGGCGCAGTATTCTAGTTGGTACTGTTTGTTTTGAAGACGGGCCTAAAAATCCGTTAAAGGGCACATCGATGAAGTTCCTTGTGTTGGCTTGTTACGCCCAGTGAGGGGCTGATGCTGGGAGTTAAGGTTTTGGGGCATTCTACAATGGCATGTGGATAATGACCCCACTACCGTGGAGACCCGTATATGTGGAAGACAGGTTGCGCTAAATAGAGCAATAAACTTTGACTACGTTACGGAGTAGAACCTGCTATGCGGTTCCACATTTTGGTGCTGTGTGCAGTGTAGCCTGCCTTGAGTGGGGTTATTGGGATAATGGATCAGATGTTTTGGTGGAAGGCCAACACCTTACATTATTGCCATTTGAAATATACTTTGCAACAGAGGCTAAAAGCAAATAAGACTTTAGGGGAAACCCCTAGACTGTACATCAGATATACTTGGGATTGCAGTGTGGACTAAGTGGTGATCGGGCTACGATGAGGGCGACCCGTCGGCAAGGCATTTAAATGGAAACAACTGATTCGGTGACGATTTAGTATGCTTTGGGGAAATCCTGCCTGACCTAAGCCGCAAAATTTACTTTGTATATCGCCATCCTATATGATTATAATTTGTAATATAAGTTGATATTGGTAGGGTAATGGGAAAATCAAACAATAAAAATACATTAATGAGATCACCCCAATTAAGTAAGAAATTCAAAGTTTCGCAGGAAAGACGCGTACCAGTTAAAAGGGTAAAGGGGCGTCCCAAAAAAGAACAAAGCCTATGGGCTATTAAAGTAATTCTTATTTCTTTTTTCTTGTCTTTAAGCATTTTATTTGTATCTACTGGATTGTTTGAAAAGGTATCTGTTCTTTTAGCACTATTAGTAGTTCTTACAATTATTTTTATAGGCGTATTATTTGATGTAATTGGTGTTGCTGTGACATTTTCAGATGAGAAACCGTTCCATGCTATGGCATCAAAAAAGTACGAAGGAGCCAAACAGGCTATACGCTTAGTCAGAAATGCCGACAAGGTTTCAAGTATTTGCAATGACGTAATTGGTGATATATGCGGAGTTGTCAGTGGATCGGCCGGGACTGCAATTGTTTTTCATGTTTTTTCAGGGAAAGCGCAGTCAGGGTGGATTGAAGCTGTAATAGGTGGATTAATAGCAGCATTAACTGTGGGTGGGAAAGCATTTGCTAAGAAATATGCTATGAACAATAGCAGCTTAATTGTTTATCGAGTTGGTTTTATACTTTCCATATTTGAATCTAAAAAAGGAAATAAGTGATTGATTTAGAATTTAGAGTTTAGTAAACTATAAAGGTATGGCATTTATTATATTTTTTTATGAAATTAAGTTATGATAGAAGGCTTTTGTGATGCAACATAGCAAAAGGCTCAATAAAGAAAGGGATAACAATTGAAAAAGCAAAATTGCATGTGTTCAACAGGTGTGTTGGAAAACATTCAAGGACCTGAACAGCTAAAAGAACTTAAGCCCTGTTGCCTTCAGACACTCGCTGAAGAAATTAGAGCTTTTTTAATAGATAAGATTTCTCAGACAGGTGGACATATTGCGTCAAACTTAGGTGTGGTTGAATTAACCATGGCCTTACATACTGTCTTTAATTCTCCTACAGATAAAATAGTGTGGGATGTTGGACATCAGACATATGTGCATAAAATACTGACGGGGAGAAAGGATTCTCTTGAAACCATTAGGCAGATGAATGGCCTTTCGGGCTTTCCTAAGGTTACCGAAAGTGTGCACGATAGCTTTAATACCGGTCATAGTTCTACATCTATATCTGCTGCATTGGGAATGGCTAGAGCAAGGGATTTACTTGGAGGCAAAGAGAGCGTTATTGCAGTTATAGGCGATGGTGCATTGACTGGTGGCATGGCCTTTGAGGCATTGAATGACGCAGGAAACAGTAAAACCAATTTGATTGTAGTTTTAAACGATAACGAAATGTCAATATCTAAAAATGTTGGCGGAATGTCTCGATACTTGAGTAGAATTAGGACTGAGCCTATTTATTATAAAGTCAGAAATGATTTTCAAGCAATGATAGACAATATTCCTGCAATAGGTAAATCGGCAAGAAAGATATTTCATAAATTCAAGGGTACCTTAAAGTATTTATTGCTTCCAGGAGTTCTTTTTGAAGAATTAGGTTTTCACTATTATGGCCCACTTGATGGTCATAATATTTCGGAAATGTGTGATGTGTTGCAAAAGCTTAAAGAAATGAAGGGTCCAATATTAGTGCATGTTTGTACAAAAAAAGGACGGGGGTACACTCCAGCCGAAGAAAGACCACAAAAATATCATGGTATTTCTCCTTTTGATATTGATACAGGTAAGGTGAAGAACAAAAACAATGGCAGCTTTTCAAATGTTTTTGGAAGAAAGCTTATGGAATTGGCACAGGAGCACGAAGACGTATTAGCAATTACAGCAGCAATGCCTGAAGGAACAGGTTTAAGTAGTTTTAGCGAAAGATTTCCAAAACGGTTTTTTGATGTAGGCATTGCCGAACAACATGCCATTACTATGGCAGCGGGCCTAGCAATTAAGGGTTTAAGGCCCTTTGTTGCAGTATATTCATCCTTTTTACAAAGAGCCTACGACCAAATTTTGCATGATGTATCTTTAATGAATTTAAATGTTACATTTGCTATCGATAGGGCAGGGATTGTGGGTGAAGATGGTGAAACCCATCAGGGTATATACGACATTGCATTATTATCCACTCTGCCTAATATTACGATGATGTCGCCAGCCGATTATGATGAGCTGGAGAAGATGCTTGATTTTACTGTGGTTCAAGGAAAAGGACCCATTGCTATCAGGTATCCAAGAGGTCAGGGAAAGCGAAACATTGTACCTGATACGCCTATTGAATATGGGAAGGCTGTAAAGCTTATGGATGGGGATGACATAACCATCGCAGTGACAGGACAAAGGGTAGAGGCTGTATTGGATGCGGCAAGAGAGCTTAAGTCACAGGATATACACTGTGATATTATATACTATCGCTTTATTAGACCATTTGATGTGGATGCGCTTTGCAATTCAGCGCAAAAAACCCGCATGGTATTGACGGTTGAGGATCACATAGCAAGCGGAGGATTTGGAAGCATTGCATTGAATAATCTAAACGAGGCTAATGTAAATGCCCGAGTTAAAATGGCTGCATTTCCTGACAAACCTATAGAACAGGGTAAAAGGAATTTACTGTTTCAAAAGTATGGTCTTGATCACAAGGGATTGCAAGAAACTATAAAGGCTTTTATTACGC
>DASRMZ010000302.1:0-2240 GCA_035647675.1 Thermoclostridium sp.
CAAAACAATGTATCTGTTTACGAAGGTGTGGAGCTTGAGGACTATGTTTTCTGTGGACCTTCAATGGTTTTTACTAATGATTTAACTCCAAGAAGCAAATACTCTAAAGGGCCGGAGCAGTACAAGAAAACCTTAGTCAAGCATGGAGCTTCTATTGGAGCTAATGCGACAATAATTTGTGGCAACACGATTGGAAAATGGGCCATGATAGCAGCGGGAGCAGTGGTAACTAAGGATGTACCTGCATATGCATTAATGGCAGGGATTCCCGCCAAACAACTTGGCTGGGTCTGTGAATGTGGAATGCCCCTGAAAAAAAACCTTAAGTGTAATGGTTGTACAAGAGAATATTCATTATTAAACGGCGAATTGAAAAAAGATAAATAGTAGGAGTTTTGACATGGAATTTAGAGACTTAAAAGCTCAATATAAAAGATATAAAAACGAGATTGATTCTGCAATTCAAGAAGTACTCAATAATGCCAATTTTATTGGTGGTAAAGAAGTGAATACTCTTGAAAAAAGATTGGCTGAATATGTTGGAGTTAATAATTGCATCACTTGTGCCAATGGAACTGATGCAATGACTCTTCTCATGATGGCCTGGGGAATAGGAGAAGGCGATGCAGTCTTTGTTCCTGATTTTACATTCTTTGCAACAGGAGAAATAGTATCTTTTTGTGGAGCTAGGCCAATTTTTGTAGATGTTGATAAAGACACATTTAACATTGATACTATCAAGCTTGAGCAGGTAATTAAAAAAATAATTTCTGAAGGTGAGCTCAATCCCAAAGTAATCATTCCGGTAGACTTGTTTGGTTTGCCAGCAAATTATATTGAGATCGAAAGAATCGCAAAAAAATACAATCTAAAAGTGCTCGAAGATGGAGCTCAAGGCTTTGGTGGTAGCATTAACGGTAAAAAAGCATGTAGCTTTGGAGATGCATCAATAACCTCCTTCTTTCCCGCAAAACCTCTAGGCTGTTATGGCGACGGCGGTGCAATTTTTACCGATGATAGTGACTTAGCAGAACTATTGAACTCTTTGAAAGTACATGGCAAAGGAGAAAGTAAATACGACAATATTCGGATAGGTGTTAATTCACGACTCGACTCTATCCAAGCTGCTGTGCTTAATGTGAAATTAACTGCCTTTATTGAACATGAACTTGAAGATGTGAATCGTGTTTATGATATATATACAGAAAGACTAAAAGGCATCGTAGAGACACCAATTATTCCTGAAGGATATATCTCTAGTTTCGCCCAATATACAATCAAGTTGAAAAATAAAGAAGAAAGAGATACTTTGCAAGTTAAATTAAAAACTGAAGGCATTCCGAGTATGATTTACTATCAGAAGCCTATGCACAAGCAAGGTGCTTTTGCTGATTATACATATAGCGATATTGATTTTGAAATAACAAATGAGCTATGTGACACGGTGCTTTCTCTACCGATGCATCCTTATTTGAATGATGAGGATATAGAAAAAGTAGTTGCTGTAGTAGTGGATTATTTCAATAAAACAGAAGTGAACAAATAGGGGCCTTTTTTTATGTTAGATGAAAACATAATGAATAATCAGACGAGAGTCTGCCATGTGACGAGTGCACATCCCAGGCACGACCCTAGAATATTTTACAAAGAGTGCAGATCGTTAGCCGAGCATGCTTTTGATGTTGTGTTACTAGTAAATGATAATTTGCCAGATGAAACTATTGATGGTGTTAAAATCAAATCTACTCGATTTGTTCCCCGAAATCGATATGAGCGCATGATTAAGTCTAAAAAGCATATTAAAAAACTCATGCGTGAGATTGATGCTGATATATACCATTTTCATGATCCGGAATTACTGCCAGAAGCTGCTTGGATAAAAAAGAAATCTAAAAAGGTAATTTTTGATTTCCATGAAGATGTTCCACAACAAATATTATTTAAAAATTGGATACCACAAAAGAGCAGAAAGATAATTTCTAGACTTTATCTTAAATATGAAAAAAAAATAGTCAAAAATTTGGCTGCTTTGGTTTCTGTTACTCCTCAAATTGTTGAAAAGCTCAAGTGTTCCAACCCTAATACAGTGATGATTACAAATTATCCTATTTTAAGGAATAAAGAGGAAAATACAAAAAATAGGTATAGAGGTAAAAATATATGTTTTGCGGGAGGCATTTCTCCTCAATGGAATCATGAAAATATAATTAAAGCAATTGAATCAATTGAAGGTGTTGAAT
>DASRMZ010000303.1:0-12600 GCA_035647675.1 Thermoclostridium sp.
GTTCGGCAGTTCTAGGCTTGGGTGATATTGGACCTGAAGCTGGGATGCCGGTTATGGAAGGTAAATGTGTTCTTTTCAAGGCCTTTGGAGGGGTAGATGCATTTCCAATTTGTATCCGTTCAAAGAGCGTGGACGAAATAGTAAAAACCGTTTCACTGATTGCAGGCAGCTTTGGAGGAGTAAATCTTGAGGATATTTCTGCTCCCCGTTGCTTTGAAATAGAAAGAAGGCTAAAGGAAGAATGCGACATTCCAGTTTTCCATGATGATCAGCATGGAACAGCTGTAGTAGTTTTGGCAGCGATGACTAATGCGTTAAAGGTCGTTAATAAAGATATTACAAGTGCATCTGTAGTGGTAAATGGTTCTGGATCTGCGGGCATTGCTATAACCCGTTTATTAATGAGCAGAGGCCTTAAAAATGTTATTTTGTGTGACAAGTTCGGGGCAATCTATGAAGGTTATGAAGGGTTGAACGAAGAACAGGCATTGATGGCGAAATTAACTAACAGAGAAAAGAAAAAGGGAAAGCTTGAAGATGTAATTGTTGGGGCTGACGTATTTATAGGTGTTTCTGCACCAAATATTTTGACTAGCAAGATGATAAAGACTATGGCTAAGGATCCTGTAATATTTGCAATGGCTAATCCAACACCTGAAATCATGCCTGAAGAAGCAATGAAGACTGGAGTAAAGGTAATGGGCACTGGTCGTTCTGATTATCCAAACCAAATCAATAATGTTTTGGCATTCCCAGGAATATTCAGAGGTGCTCTTGATGTAAGGGCAAGTGACATTAATGAAGAAATGAAAATTGCAGCAGCTGAAGCAATAGCTTCATTAGTATCTAAAGAAGAGCTTACACCGGAATATATAATTCCTGCACCTTTTGATCCGAGAGTTGCAAAAACAGTGGCGAAGGCAGTTGCTAAAGCTGCTGTAGATTCAGGGGTTGCTAGAATTTAGCATGTGTTTTGTATTGTTGAAGTGTATTTGAATGGTATAATGAGTGCGTATTTATATTGAGAAATGTACTATACTTTAGATATTAGAGATAGATTCTGGTGGTTTTCAATTGATATGCACTCTATTTATTTTTGTAGATAGAGAAATGAAGGGAAGGGAGGATATAAAATGGGAAGGTATGTTATAACTCTGGATCAAGGAACAACCAGCTCAAGGGCTATTGTTTTTGACGTCCTTGGTAACATTATTTCCTCAGTTAATAAAGAACACAAGCAGATTTACCCCAAGCCTGGCTGGATAGAGCATGATCCCATGGAAATATGGGCAAATCAAGTTGAGGTTTTGCGCGCTGTAGTTGAGAAAAGTAATATTTCTACAGAAGATATTTTGTCATTGGGTATTACAAATCAGCGTGAAACTGTGGTGCTATGGGATAAAAACACAGGCGAACCAGTATATAATGCCATAGTGTGGCAGTGTAGAAGAACGGCTGATATATGTGAACAGTTGAAAAAGGAGGGTTTAGAGGAGCAAATACACCAAAAGACAGGTCTTATAATCGATGCTTATTTTTCTGCCACAAAAATAAAATGGATTCTTGACAAGTTTCCAAATATTCGGCAAGAAGCCCAAAAGGGCAATATATATGCCGGAACAATGGATACATGGCTAATCTGGAATTTGACAAACAGGAAGGCTTTCGCAACAGATTATACAAATGCATCAAGGACAATGCTATATAATATCCGCAGTCTCAAGTGGGATGAGGATATATTAAATACGTTAAACATTCCAATCACAATACTGCCCGAAGTAAAGCCCTCAGGTTACATATATGGATTTATTGATAAAAGCATACTTGGTAGAGAGATACCCATAGCATCTGCAATGGGCGATCAACAGGCATCCTTGTTTGGGCAGGCTTGCTTTAAGGCGGGAATGGCTAAAAATACATATGGCACTGGATGTTTTATGTTAGCGAATACTGGAAACCAGCCAGTATTTTCAAAAAACAAACTTTTAACTACAATTGCATGGGGTATTGGTGACAAGGTTGATTATGCTATAGAAGGAAGTGTATTTGTAGCAGGCTCGGCTATCCAATGGCTTAGGGATGGGTTAAAACTAATTAATACTGCAAGGCAATGTGATGAATTTGCAGAATCGGTTGAAGATACACATGGAGTATACTTTGTACCTGCATTTTCAGGTTTAGGGACTCCTTATTGGGATATGTACGCAAGAGGTGCTATATTTGGAATAACGGGCGGTGTAACTCAGGAGCATTTAGCAAGGGCGACGCTGGAGGCTATTGCATATCAGGTGAAGGACCTAGTTGAATGCATGAAAAGCGATGCACTTTGCGATTGTAGTCTACTAAAGGTTGATGGAGGGGCAAGTGTAAGCGACATTATGATGCAATTTCAAGCAGACATATTACGCATTAATGTTGTACGTCCTAAGGTTATTGAAACTACGGCGCTTGGCGCAGCATTTATGGCAGGATTACAAACTGGGATGTGGTCAAATCTTGATGAAATAGCCGAGATCTGGGAGGTAGAGCAAGTTTTCAAACCACAAATGGAAGAAGAATGTGGTAATAAATTATATGCAGGATGGGGAAAGGCTGTATCACGCACACTGGGCTGGGTTGATAAGGATATTATAGATTAATAAAGGCACTTTGCGGTGTTACTCGCAAAGTGTCCAGTATTTAAATGTGTGATGAAACAATTTATGATCAACACCTGATGCTATCAATTTTATTGGGCGGCTCGGTTTGATTGTGAAAGGATTTGATTATATTTACCACATCTATCCCCAAAATATCCAATAGCGTTTTGGTTCTCAAGAATCGATACCACCTCACATTCATTGGAACAACCATTGCAAACAAAGCTTTTAGAATTAAATTCAGAAGCAGAGGTGGAAAATCCCTTGAATCGGGTTTTTGTGTTGCTATTTATAACCTTCTCTCTTGATAACATTGCTGCACCCACCGCCCCCATTACATCAAAATTTTCAGGGATCTTCACAGGCATATTTAAAGACTTCTCAAAAGCACTATGAATACCATTGTTAGCAGCAACACCGCCTTGAAAGATAATATTTGGCAGTATATTCTTTCCCTTTCCAACATTACTTAGATAGTTTCTTACTAGAGCATCGCACAAGCCCCCGATAATATCGCTGTTGCTATATCCAAGCTGCTGTTTATGGATCATATCCGATTCTGCAAATACTGCGCAGCGTCCAGCAATACGCACGGGTACAGTAGCTTTAAGGGCGTATCCGCCAAAATCTTCTATGGGTATACCTAAACGTTCAGCTTGACGATCAAGAAATGATCCCGTTCCTGCGGCACATACTGTATTCATAGCAAAATCTGTTACTATACCATCTCGGATTATTATTATTTTCGAGTCTTGTCCTCCTATTTCGAGGATGGTCTTAACATCCTTATCAGCTGCAATGGCAGCAACTGCATGAGTTGTTATTTCATTTTTTACTATATCAGCACCAACCTGTATTGATGCGATTGTTCTGCCGCTACCCGTTGTTCCGACAGAGATGATTTGTCCATCGTCATACTTTGCCTTCAGTTTTAAAAGGACTAATTTAACGGCTTCTAGAGGCCTGCCTTTAGTTCTAATATATAGTTTTTCAATCACACTATTATTTTTATCTAGCAACACTAAATTTGTGCTAACAGATCCGACATCAATTCCCAACGAATACATGACCCCGTCTCCTTTCAAGCAAATCTACAAATGCCCCGATAAATATTGAATATTTATAAAAATGAGTTAATGTGTTATTCTAAAGGCACTGAGATTTTTTTGTATGAAACATTTTATTAAATAAATAGTATATATTTTGACTGCAGACAAAAACACTTTTTTGAACAAACTATATATTGTGAAAAGGTAAGTAGTTTTAGTTATGGTTTTATGTTTGATTAAAAATTATGATATAGCTTGGAACAGGGGATGCTAGATGAAAAAGAAAATGATTGTTTTATATGCAGCGATTGCTGTTGGAGCAGGAATATTGACCGGACTGCTAATGTCGTATATGTTTTTATCGGATGGGATGTCTCCTACAAATCCTGGAGTAATTAACGGAGATGTTGCTGGTAGCAATAAACATAATAATAAAAGAGCCGACAAAAACCAAGATAAAACCATTGTGATTGATCATAATATAACAAACAGTCAGAGGTACTATAAACCTCTTGTTAATAATGCAACTAGAAATGTGCTTCTTATTGGTGAGGATGCTTACAGTGGTAATTATGACACAATAATTATTGCCTCTATATCTGAAAAGGACAAAAAAGTGCAGCTTTTTAATTGCCCGAGAGATGTTTATATAGACTATAGTGAAGATGTGCTTGACAAGCTGAAGGAAATGTCACCTAAGCTATATGAGGCTAAAGGCTTTCAAAAAATTAATGCAGCTCCCAATGTCGGTGCAAGAATTAAGTATAAGAACGATGAAGGAAGGTTTGCCAATAGTAGGGCGGACTTTTTAGCTGATTTAATCGAAGAAGTTTTCAGTATAACAATTGATGATTATGCTTATGTTAATACTAAGGGCTTTAGGGAGATTGTAGATTTATTTGGCGGTGTAGAAATAAAAGTACCCATTAAAATGAAGTATGAGGATCCCATGCAAGATCTGTATATAGATCTTGAAAAGGGTACGCAGCGTCTTTACGGGGTTGAGGCTGAGGGATTTGTAAGGTTTCGCCAGGGTTATAATGAAAAGGGCGAATTTAAAAATTATTCAGATGCATTTAGGAAAGAAAACCAAAATGAGTTTTTAAAAGAATTTTTCAAACAACATGTTAACGTTAAAAATGCTGGCAAGGTTGATGAACTGTTTAAATTATTAGGTGGCAATATGAAAACAAGTGTGAACAATATTAAAGGTATAACATTCTATGGGAATCTGCTTGTTAAGGCTTTATCTGGTAAATATGAACAAGAATCCTCAATAATAGAGTGCTTAGATGCGAAGATGATTGATGGGATATATTTTGATATTATACGCTCTGAATGATGAAGGCATTGATTTAGGGCGCTAAGCGGGAACTACTCGGTAATTCAATTGCCGAGTAGTTCACTATCGTTATAAACATTTTTTAGTTTACTTAAAACCTCTGCGATTCAAACATGTTGCTTTTGGCACCGTAAAAAAGAAATATTTGTGTACTTTGGAATATTAGTCATACTTTTTGGGAGAACATACGTAGTAATAAATGAACTGATTCGATATTAAAGCTTTTGCGATATGTCCTTAATTAATGATAGTTGCACAATATGTGTGGGGGGATTATTATACATACCACAATATATCGTGCGGCTGTACACAAAATATAAACATTGCAAAATGCTCATGGTATTGATGAATTTGTATGAAAGGAAAGGTGATAAATATGATGAAGTATTTGGAAAAAACTCTCCACTTTGGCTTGGGACTTGTAACATATTCTGCAGAAAAGATTGAACAGTTGGTAAATGAACTTGTGAAAAAAGGCGAAGTAGCTTCAGAGGATGCAAAAAACCTTATAAACGACCTGGTTGAAAAAGGCGAAAAGCAAAGGGAAACAATTAAAAACTACATTCAAGAAGAAGTTGATAAAGCCGAAGAAAAAAAGGCTGTAAAGCGTGAATTTTCAGTTACTAAGGAAGAAATCCGACAGATGATCAAAGAAGAGCTTGCAAAAGCTAATGGTGAAGCCGACATAACAAATGAGGACGACGATGTAGTTGAACAACAGGATGATATTGAAGAAGACGAATATTAAGAACGGCCTCTGCGATGCGCCCTTAACAAATATTAGCTGTACACAAAATATTACATCGCAAAATGTCCTAAGATTATAACTTAATTATGATTGAATTTTTAAATTGGTGCTTACTTTTTGTAAGCACTTATTCTTTTTCTCCATTTGCACAGCTATAATGAGTTTCGGCTTGCCCATCCCGGGGGCATGCTTCGGGTGATTTGTTTCCTTACTTATTTTGAGATATACATGTGAATAGTAAATTTTCCGTTAGTGCACAGCTATATCTCGAAATATTAATGGAGTGCACAGCAACTTAACAGGTAACAAATATGTAGCATCGCAAAGGATAATGTTATAGATTTGCATGTATTCATGTTATAATGGGAAGCAATAAAAGAGTAAATTAATGGAGGTGCTGGCATGGAAATAAGGATTGGTGTATTAGGTATAATTGTTGAGGACATGGATTCTACTCCCGAGCTAAATGCAATATTACATAGCTGTGCAGACATTATTATAGGTCGATTGGGTATTCCGTATAGGGGAAAAAATATAAATGTTATTTCAATAATAATTGAAGGTACAACAGAACAAATTAATACACTTACTGATAAATTGAGTAAGTTACAAGGTGTAAATGTGACAAGTAATTTGTCGGAAAACAATTGTTAATGTAACTTTACAAAAAGAATGTACAGTATTACAATAAAGCTTAAACAATTTGGTACCTTTAATAGCAAATATTTTTTTGGTACCTTTAATTGCAAATATATTAGGGAAGGGTTAGGTTGAATTAGTTAATTCAATTTCCCAGGGGAAGGACATCGTGAATAGATATTTATTAGGCTTTAATACGAAAAACACACCTGTAGAGCATTATGATGCGATAATAATAGGTAGTGGTATTGCAGGGGTTTACACTGCTCTTCAAATGGATAAGACGATTAATATTGCCGTTATCACAAAGGAGACACTTGACATAAGCAATTCTGTGTTAGCCCAGGGCGGTATAGCGGTATCACTGGACAAAGACGACTCTCCTGAATACCATTTTAAGGACACACTTTACGCAGGAGCGGGTCTATGTGATGAGCAAACAGTATGGACACTTGTTAGTGAAGCTGCTGAGAATATTGACGAATTGTGTAAGTATGGAGTTAATTTTGATAAAGCAGAAAATCACCGACTAATGTTATCTCGTGAAGCAGCCCATAGTAAGAATCGTATCATTCATACAGGGGATGCTACAGGTAAGGAAGTGTGCGATACGTTAATTCATGCTTTGTTAAAACATGATAATGTGAAGATTTTTGAGAGAACATTCGCTGTCGACATAATTACCCAGCAAAACAAGTGCAGGGGCATTTTGACATACATGGAGGATACTAAGGAGTTAAAACTCCTTATGGCGGATGTTGTTGTATGTGCTTCAGGTGGATACGGGCAATTATATAATTACACAACTAATCCACCAGTTACAACAGGTGATGGCGCAGCCATGGCATACCGTGCGGGTTGTAAGTTGATGGATTTAGAGCTCATTCAGTTTCATCCGACTGTATTGTATCATAAAGAAAACAGATCCTTTCTTATTTCGGAAGCGGTAAGAGGTGATGGAGCTATTTTGCTGAATAGCCAGGGTGAAAGGTTTATGCCAAGCTACCACTCCATGGCAGATCTTGCCCCCAGAGATGTTGTTTCAAGATCGATTTTTCAAGAAATTCAGAAAACTAAATCAACAAATGTATTTTTGGATATCACACATAAAGATCCTGAATATTTAAAGAATCGTTTTCCAACAATATATAAAACCTGCATGCGGTATGGAATTGATATTACAAAGGATAAAATACCCGTTGCACCCGCAGAACATTATTGTATGGGCGGGATTATGGCCGATGCCTTTGGTAGAACAGATATTGAGGGTTTTTATGCCTGTGGTGAAGCTGCGTGCAATGGAATACATGGAGCTAATCGTTTGGCAAGCAATTCTCTTCTTGAAGGTCTTGTTTTTGGGAAAAGAATTGCCATAGAGGTTAATCGGATAGTGCTCAATAGGCCGAATAAGAAACAACCCTCGTTAGAACATTTTGAAGCCTCAAAGAAGGGAACAGAGACTATAGAAAATGTTGCTGAGTTGAAAACAAAGCTTCGTAAACTTATGACAAGAAATGTTGGAATAATTCGTAATGAAACAAAGCTAAAAGAAGCCATGAAACAGGTCCTAGAAATGAAGGAGCAAGTGTGGGATAAAGTTTACGAGACTTTGGAGCAATGGGAATTTATAAATATGTTGACTTTAGCAGAGCTGGTAATTAAATCAGCATTAATGCGTAAAGAAAGTAGAGGAGCCCACTATAGGACGGACTACCCGGAAACAGATGACATAAACTTTAAGAAGAACACTATAGTTTAAAAGTAAACGGTGCCAGTAAAAGCTAAACAGGGGTTTTTGAACATAGGCTTTTGTGATGTAACGATGCAAAACACTTGAGCAACAACTATATACATATATCGAGAGATTGTGTAATATAAATATAGTTAAATAATTTATTCGGGAGGTATTACCATGAGCTGGAATATTATCATATGGTTAGTTTTAGGTGCACTTGCAGGATGGCTTGCAAGTAAAATCATGGGTACTAAGGGAGGCTTGCTACGCAATATAATTTTGGGTGTTGTGGGTTCGCTTCTTGGTGGATTCATAGCTGGACTAATTGGTATTTCTGCTAAAACAGTTAGCTTAGGCGGTATTCTTATCGCAGTAGCAGGTGCTTGTTTAGTCATAGTTATTGCCAGGCGTATAGCAAGATAGGTGTGCTACGAGATAACAGCTATACCTTAAATATATTGTGTTCACGCTTAAATGCAATAGAAAAATCGCATTTGTAGCGAAGTTGTATAGCAAAACAGTTAAGGCTTTTGCGATGTAACGCTAATAAATAGTAGCGGTACAATATGTGGTGTCATATTATGTATAACCACAATATATTGTATAGTGCACCAAATAAGTAATATCGTAAAATGCTAAGTATATAAGGAGATAAAAAATGGAGCTTTGGGTGGTAAAGGGGATACTTGAAAGAGCATTTCATGAGGATATGCCCATGGGGGACATAACAACGGACGTCACAGTTCCTGAAAACAGTGAGTCAAGGGCTGTGCTAATAGCAAAGCAAGAAGGAATTATAGCAGGCCTTGAGGTTTGCATAGAGGCCTTTAAAATGTTGGATCCTGGGGTGAAGATGAAATCTATTGTTAATGATGGGGATTTTGTTGAAAAAGGCAGTCAACTTCTTATAGTTGAAGGAAAAAGCAGAGCATTACTAAAGGCAGAAAGAACAGCGTTAAATTTACTTCAAAGATTAAGTGGGATTGCATCTACAACAAGAAAATATGTAGAGAAGATTATTGGGTACAATGCAAAAGTGGTAGATACACGGAAAACAACTCCGGGCCTTAGAATATTGGAAAAATACGCAGTAAGGGTAGGTGGTGGGACAAACCATCGGTTTTCCCTTTCAGATGGTGTACTGATCAAGGATAATCATATTAAAGCCGCAGGGGGTATAGAACAAGCCGTAAATGCGGCAAAGAATTCAATTCCGCACACAATAAAGATTGAGGTTGAAACACAAACGCTTGAACAAGTTAAAGAGGCTTTAAGCAGTGGAGCAGATATTATTATGCTTGACAATATGTCACCCAACCTTATGGGGCAGGCGGTAAAGATAATTGATGGGAAAGCAAAGACTGAAGCATCGGGCAACATTACTCTTGATAACATCCAGGAGGCTGCAGCCTCAGGAGTTGACATTATTTCAGTTGGTGCGATAACGCACTCCATTAACGCAATGGATATAAGTATGAAGTTTGAGTGAGTTGTATTAAGTTGTTGGATTTTGTCAATACATGATATGAAGTTAGGTTGTATTGACATCCTGTGGACAAAACGTAAATCTATCCACAGAAAAAACCTTGAAACCCCTGTGGAAAAGGGGTAAACGGTGGAAACCACTGATATCAAGGGATTATAGCTGTTTTTAACATAAAAAAGATATCCACAGCCTTGTGGATATCTTTCGTGTTTTCATACTTTTCAAGATGTAAAATGTGTTGAAACTTTGAGAATACACAGTTTTTAATACAATTCGAGATTAATAAGATTTACTCTTTTTTTGTGGATAAGTCAGTTCCTTTGTCAAAGAAAAGAGAATATCCTCGAATACAGGTTTGTAAAAAAGCAGCTGTCTATGTCGGGTTTTTCCATTAAACTGACTTTCAAGGATCGATTCAATCGATAAAGGCTCTGCACCTATTCTGTAAACCTTTGTTTCGATATTCCATGAATTAAGTAATGCACTTGGGAGCGGTACAACTTCATCATTGTCAAGAGCTATATTTGCAACCTGTACATTGTGATTTAAGCCTTTATTTATTGAATTGGGGAATGTTGTCGAAAATAAGGAGCTGGTGGGATGGAGCTGGTCAAGGAATGGAGAGTCTAACATCTTAGCTCCTGCTTCGGCCCACGGTGTACCATGATGTGGTACATTTATAAATATAAGCTTTCTTACATCCTGCTTTTCGATATAAGATTGCTCAGATGTATAATATCTTGCTACTAGACCCCCGAGGCTATGTGCAACAATATCTATCTTATTGGTGTGTATACCTTCTTCTTTAAGCGTGGCCTTTATTAATGATATTGTATCATTAAGGGCACGGGACATTGTGTCCATGTCAGTTTCTGTAGGGTAATCTATTGTATATACGACAAACCCGTTACTTTCCAAATATTGCTTGAGCGGGACAAATGATTCTGAAGTATCTTGAAATCCGTGTACTAATAAAACAGGAGGATAGGTAAGTCTTACCTGATAATTTGCAGAAAAACTTTTTTTTGCATAAAAATTTATGGATGCTTCAACAAAATTGTTTTCTGCTCCATCTGTAATATCGGTGCTATTTGGGTAAACATATACTACACATATACCATCTTTATTTGTTATTGGATATGCCGGCTCCAATCTGCCTTGAAGGTTTTCAAGCTCGACATTAATTAGTAAAAAAGGGAAAGGATCATGATTTAAATCATAGGCGCAAATCTCAAAAATAATAGGTGAGGCTCCATCTGGGCATAGGAGTGAGATATCTTCTGGAAATGCTCTCACCTTTAATATTATATTGCTATCAGGTAACGATACGAGCGCTATTTTAGATTTAAAAAACCCTGTCGTTATTTCTACAATACAGAATATTAGAATGAATACTACTACAAAATATAATGGTTTTCTTAAACTATTTTTCATGGTATGTCCTTGTGTCTTGCTATTTTTGTATTTTCCTATGTCTATAATGTGCAGATTAGAAGTAAATAATGATAAATTAGATTGTTTTTATATTATGCTTTTAAAAAGCCGAATTATTTTGCGTATGAGTTGGATATGAAAGGTTAAACTATAGATGAAAACAGAAAAGGAGATGAGTAAATATGAAAGTTAAAGATGTAATGACAAGATCTATAACCACTATTGAACCCGATGCTACTATTAAGGATGCTGCATCGATTATGCAACAGTATAATATTGGATCAATACCTGTTGTTGATAATAATGGACTTGTAGGAATAGTTACAGACAGGGACATTGTTGTTAGAAATATTGCATCTGACCAAGACCCATTTTCAACACCAGTAAGAAACATAATGACTTCGCAAGTAACAACGGTAACTCCCGAAGAAGATGTGAAATCAATTTCCGAAATTATGTCTAAAAGACAGGTCAGAAGATTGCCTGTTGTTGAGAACCAAAAGCTTGTTGGGATGGTGTCCCTAGGTGATATTGCCACCACGGGAAAATCCAATATGGAAGCTTCTGAAGCACTATGTGAAATAAGTAAACCATCAAAACCATTTAACAACAATTTATCCAACTAATACAAGTATAGATTTATAAACAACGGAAATAATAATAGTGTACGTCAAGGAGTTCAGCAGAGTTTTGCAACGTTCGAAGATTTGAGGAGGGATATCATGAGTAAGCGTAAAAGCGTCATGTCAGAACGCCTCAAGGAGGAAATTGCGAAGGAACTCGGTGTATATGAAATTGTTAAGAATGATGGATGGGGTTCCGTATCCTCAAAAAACTGTGGAAATATGGTTAAGAAGGCCATTGAAATGGCCAATCGTAATTCCGATTAGCTCCATCAGAAAATAATTGTTGCAATATGATTTTCTCATATTGAATCGACTTAATATTTAGTTTATTCAATGAGAAGTGCTCTGCAAAGCTGTATATGCCTTTGCAGTATGAAAGTGAAGTTAAATTCACTATAGTATAGGCTTTTGTTTGCAACAAGCTTTTCATTATCAAGAACAAATTTCTTTGACGTACTGTATGGGAGTTGATTCGGGAAGTGTTCTTTACTTTTTGAATTGGCTCCTTTTTTATAATGACTAAGTAGAAAATAGTTCAACGATTAATGAATCAGAATTTGAAAAGGGTCCGGTAGGTTCGTGTTTCCTAATACCCCACAGCTATATCTCTCAGGTTATCTGTGAACAGTAACTTTTCCTCAGTGGAAGACAAAACCTGTAGGTGTTGACAATTATTCAATCCGCATGATATATTGCGTGACTTTAGAATCAGCCGTTAAAAAATAGTGCTGACTTCTAAGACAAGAACAGGGGCTTGAGATATTTGGCGAAAAATGGTACAATAACATTATGTAACCAATATATTCATGAAACTGGGTGATGAAGTTGTTGTATGTTCCTATGTTTAAAGGCCGACGATATGAGCACAGGGTTATGAAGGATAAAAGCAAGTGCTTTTCCGA
>DASRMZ010000304.1:0-17158 GCA_035647675.1 Thermoclostridium sp.
ATGTAATTATATCAGTTGGAAAACCATAGTGCAACAAATAGACAAAACGTGAGCATCTTTGATATAATAACGTTGCTATTCGTTCCCTTTATATTTTGGGATATAGCTATGCACCACACAGGTAACCCAAGAGGTATAGCTTGTGCAATATAAGGAAAACATTAGCGGAATGCCGCTTAGAGATGTATAGTCAGGGTGAGGATCCGCAAGCCGACTGTTTGAGCAAGAATGCAACTATATTTTTTAAGAGCATTTTTGTGAGTTTCGGCTTGCCTGAACCGAACTATACAGCTCTTGCAAATGAAGCGTAGTTTCCGCTAGTGCACAACTATATCTCAAAATCTTAATGGAGTGGAAAGTAGTGATATAATAGCGTTGCTACTAGCTTATAAGGCAAATTATGCTTATTATTGCATTTTGAGCTGTTATGTACATGTAAACTTATGATATTAAAACGGAGTATAAATTATTGGAGGAAGTAAATGGCTAAGCTACTTAATTTTTTTAAAACTCTCACAAAAACAATACCATACCTATTGTTGCCTTTTACTATTTTACTTGGGTCAGTTGTTCTGAAAAATGAATTTTTTTATGTTATAAAATGGTGGGCAGTTATATTATTGTTTGGTATTCTTTTTTTACCCTTATCAAAGAGTATCTTTTCCACATTTACAGATAAAGGTTTTATATTCTCAAAGGTTATAGCTATAGCAATCAGCTCATACGCATTTTGGTTTTTTTCAAATTTAAAGCTATTGAAAATAACGACAGTTAACTGTTGGATTGTTGTTATAGTATGTGCTGTAATTATCTATATTTTTTTCAACAGGAAGACAAAAAAAAGTGATGCTATATTCAATAAAGATACTCTTTCCTGGGTTTTTGTGAGTGAAAGTATTTTTCTTTTTTCATTAAGCTTTTGGACATACCTGAGAGGCTTCAACCCACGGCTTGAAGGGTTAGAGAAGTTCATGGACTTCGGGTTTGTAAACAGCATTTTGCGTTCAGGATATGTACCACCACAGGATATGTGGTTCTCAGGTGAGAAAATAAATTATTATTATTTTGGTCAATATGTAACTGCATTTTTGACGAGCCTAAGCAATCTAAAAACTGAGATTTCCTATAATCTTATGATGGCAACGCTATTTGCTTTCAGCATGGTACTATGCTTTACAATCGTCACAAACATGCTAAAAGGTCATGGCATTAATAAAAAAGCACCTATTATAACAGGTGGTTTAATAGCTTCTATACTTGTGTCTTTAGGAGGAAACCTTCACTCGTTTTTTTATGGTCTCTTACCTAAGCTATTACAGAAGGAGAATAAGTACTGGTTTCCCGATGCAACTAGGTATATAGGGTATAATCCCGAAACTAATGATAAAACAATTCATGAATTTCCTGTATACTCTTTTGTTGTATCAGATTTACATGCCCATGTAGTAAATATGATTTTCGTTCTAACTATAATAGGTATACTACTGGCAGTTTTTAGAAAATTACAGTCAAGGGATGATAACAATTGGATCCCACAGAATCGAATTCAGGAATTGTTTATCCCGGAGATGTTGTTAATTGGACTTTTAATTGGTATTTTCCAAATGTCAAATTATTGGGATTTTCCAATATACTTAACGGTGTGCATTTTTGTATTTATATGCGCCGGTATAAGACAATATGGATTTAGCAAGAAAACATGGGCGTATACTGTGATACGTTTTGCAGTGGTACTAATATCCTCACTGCTATTTGCTCTTCCATTTAACTTATCCTTTGAAAAAATGTCTTCGCAAATTCGCATTGCTAAAGCCCATTCATTGCCACACCAGTTATTTATTCTATGGGGATATCAACTAATATTTGCTATAATTTTCTTCGCTGTAATACTTATTGCAGAGCAAAACTTAAAATGGAAGCGTGTCAAAGGGGAAAAGAGATTAAAGATACGCAAGGGTATGACTGTGTTTACTCGGATAAGAACTGTTCTTGAAGAGTATTCTTTAGAGGATATATTTGCAGTTATTTTATGTATATCTGGAATAGGCTTAATTTTTATTCCTGAGCTTGTTTATGTAAGGGATATTTATGAAAATGGATATGCAAGAGCAAATACTATGTTTAAGCTAACATACCAAGCCTTTATTATGTTGGGACTTGCCTGTGGTTATATTTTTATTCGAATAAGAAAAACACCATATAAGAGTGGATGGATGGTAGTAGCAAGAATAATAACTGTGATTATGGTGATTTTGCCCATGATATATCCGTTTTATGCTATACCAAGCTGGCACAATGATATGGATTATAAAAAATATCAGGGGATTGATGGTCTTGCTTTTTTAGAAACGGAATATCCAGATGATTACGAGCTTATATATTGGCTCCGCGATAATATAAAAGGGCAACCAGTTGTACTTGAGGCTAATGGTGATAGCTACACATATAATTGCAGGATTTCAATGGCAACAGGCCTTCCGACAGTTCAAGGATGGTTCACGCATGAGTGGCTATGGAGGGATGATTTGAATTTAGTTCAAGAACGTATTGATGATGTAATGACTATATATGAATCAGAGGATGTGGAGCTAACAAAAGAACTTATAGAACAATACGATGTGGAGTATATTGTTATTGGAAAGCTTGAATATAAAACATTTCCGAATTTGAATGAGACTAAGCTTATCGACCTTGGCACAGTAGTTTTTGAAAAACCAGGTGTTAGGCTTATTAAGGTTGAATGAACAAAGTTTTTTCACAGCAGAGAGCTATATTAAAGAAAAAAAAAGCACATGTTGTATGTATATAATAAATAATAACGTTTTTAACAAATGTGCTTTTCTAAATAAAATAATATTAAATTATATCAAACAACATCTATTATTAAAAGGAGGAACAAAATGAAAAAAAGTTAATGAATGTTGTCATGTATATAGTATACCACAATATAGAAATAATAATCATTAAGAGAAGATTAAAGTTATGAACAAATCGTAAACAAAGCACAGCTCTTGTAAATGAAGCGTCGTTTTCGCTATTGCACAGCTATATCCCAAAACACAAGGGGTTTGAACTGTAGTCAGAATGTTTAATTCATAAAATGCTTAATCCAAGATGCTTTGCTTTTTTATATCATATATATTATTATGATGATAATCATCCAATGAAAGAAGGATACATATGAGATATGAAAGTACCCGTGGTGGACTTATAAATATAAATTCGGCTGATGCAATAAAAATAGGAATTGCGCCAGATGGTGGACTTTTTGTTCCTAGCCAAAAGGTAAGTATTGATTTGCCTTTTATAGAAGGCTTAGTAAATGATACTTACCAGCAAAGGGCAAAGAAAATACTGTCTTATTTTCTTACGGATTTTGAAGAAGAAGAGCTTTTAGATTGTGTAGATAAAGCATATGGAAGCAAATTTTCAACAACTGAAATTGCGCCTGTAAAACAGCTTCATGATAGGCTTCACATCTTAGAACTATGGCATGGGCCTACCTGTGCTTTTAAAGATATGGCGCTACAGATACTTCCTCATTTTATGGTCAAGGCAATTGAAAAAACAGGTGAAAAAGCAGAAATAGTTATATTGGTTGCTACTTCTGGCGATACCGGAAAAGCAGCACTTGAAGGCTTTGCAGATGTAGATGGAACAAAAATCATTGTTTTTTTCCCAAATGGCGGAGTAAGTGAGGTTCAAAGGCTTCAAATGGTTACGCAGTCAGGTAATAATGTTAGCACTGTAGCAGTTAATGGAAACTTTGATGATACTCAAACAGGGGTCAAAAAGATTTTTACAGATAATGATCTTAACGATGTAATGAAAGAAAAAGGACTTGCATTCTCTTCTGCCAACTCCATTAACTGGGGCAGGCTTGTACCGCAAATAGTATATTATTTTTCTGCATATGCAGATTTAGTAAAGGATAATACTATAAATATAGGAGAAAAGATAAATTTTGTTGTTCCAACCGGAAACTTTGGAAATATTTTAGCAGCATGGTATGCAATGGACATGGGGCTTCCTGTGAATCGACTTATTTGTGCATCCAATGAAAACAATGTTTTGACTGATTTTTTAATAAACGGTGTATATGATAAACGCAGAAGGTTTTTTAAAACCCTGTCACCTTCCATGGATATATTGATTTCAAGCAATCTTGAAAGGCTATTATATGAAATAGGTGGGAAGAATCCTGAACTTATTAGAACGTGGATGAATGACCTATCGGAAAAAGGTTCATATACGGTGGATGATACTACAAGGGAGCTTATCCAAAATGTATTTTGGGGAGGTTATTCCAGTGATGAAGAAACCATAGCATGTATTAAGAGCGTTTATGATGATCGCGGATATGTAATGGATACACATACCGCTGTTGCAATGGATGTTTATGATAAGTATGTAATTTATACAGGTGATTTAACTCAAACTGTTCTTGTTTCCACTGCTAGCCCGTTTAAATTTAACAAAAGCGTATCTAAAGCACTATTAGGTGATAAAATTGAAGGGCTAAACGAATTTAAATTATTAGGTATGCTATCAGAAAAAACAGGCTGGAATATACCTGAAGGATTGAAGGATCTTGATAAAAAGCAAATTCTTCATAAAGCAGTATGCGATAAGGATGAGATGGACAAAATTGTGATGGAAATAATTAATAATGACTTTTGCGATTAAACATTAGTATATGTTAGCTGCACAATGCGTGGAGCCAAACTTTTATGCATATCCACAGCATATTGTACAGTGGTACGGAAAAAGAATGTATCGCAAAATGCTCCAAATATAGATTAATATAGGATTAGAGTGGGTGATTATTGTGGCCAAATTAGAATATAATGTGACGGTAGGCAAGATTATAAGTGAATTTAAATTAGAAGAGCTAAACTATGTACAAAGCTCACATGATAACTTAATAAAGACTGCGGATATTAACAGACCGGGGTTACAGCTTGAAGGCTATTATGAGTACTTTGGATCGGACAGAATACAGCTTATTGGCAAGGTTGAGATGTCGTATCTTGGCTCGCTTTCATACGAAGACAGATACGCAAGCCTATGCTCTTTCTTCAGTCATGATATACCTTGTGTGATTATAGCAAGAGGGCACGAGGTTTTTCCTGAGATGATAGAATTAGCAAATGAGTATGGAAGACCTTTACTTCGCACTGCTGAAGAAACCTCAAGGTTTGCAAGCTATTTGATTTACTATTTAAATGTAGAGCTAGCACCACGTTTGACCAAGCATGGAGTTTTGGTAGAGGTTTATGGTGAAGGAATATTAATGCTTGGTGAAAGTGGAGTGGGGAAAAGTGAGACTGCTCTTGAGTTGGTAAAACGCGGGCATCGTCTTGTTGCTGATGATGTAGTTGAAATACGAAAGGTTTCAAACAAAACCCTTGTTGGAAGCTCTCCCGATATTATAAGACACTTTGTAGAGATTCGCGGAATAGGGATTCTCGATGTTAAAAATCTATATGGTGTCGGTTCTGTAAAAATGACCGAGGGTATAAACCTTGTTATAAATATGGAATTATGGGATACGAAAAAGCAATATGACAGGCTTGGTTTAACCGATGAATATACTGAAATACTTGGTCTAAGGATTCCTTCACTTACAATCCCAGTTAGACCGGGTAGGAACCTGGCAATAATTATTGAAGTTGCAGCAATGAATCACAGGCAGAAAAATATGGGATATAATGCTGCTCAGGTATTAAATCAGAGGGTTATGAGGGAGATTGAAAATAATTCAATAGATAACAATAATAAATAATAGGAGCAATGCAGGAGATTTGGTGTATGGACAATAGCAAGGTAATGGAAGTAGCAAATGACTTAAGCAGCATATTAGATAAAGAACAAATACTATTTAATGTGCCTATGAAGGAACATACATCCATGCAAGCAGGGGGCAGTGCAAAGGTTATTGTTTTGCCTTCAAATATAGAACAGATAAAAAAAGTATTAAAATGTATCTATGAAAAGAATGTACCATGCTATGTAATGGGAAATGGAACAAACCTAATTGTAAGTGATAACGGATATGATGGAATTATCATTATGCTATCACGAAATTTTTCACAGACCCAAATAAGTGAAAACATTATAACTGCTCAGTCTGGGGCATCAATTGTGTCTATTTCAAACTTAGGTTATCGTCATTCATTATCAGGTCTAGAATTTGCTGCTGGAATACCTGGTACAGTTGGTGGTGCAGTTGCCATGAACGCTGGTGCATATGATGGGGAAATGAAGGATGTAGTTACAGAAGCTACATGTGTAAATAAAGCGGGTAAAGTATTTCAAATGGGTTTAGATGACCTTCAATTTGGGTATAGGACAAGTAAAATACAGCGTGACAATCTTTTTGTATTAGAAGTTAATATGAAACTAAAACCGGGGGATAAAAATCAAATTAAAGAGAAAATGAGACGGCTTAATGATAGAAGGAAAGATAAACAGCCCCTTAGCTTACCAAGCTCAGGTAGTATTTTTAAAAGGCCTGAAGGCTGTTATGCCGGAAAGCTTATAGAGGATGCAGATCTAAAAGGATACAGGGTCGGGGGGGCACAGGTTTCTGAAAAGCATTGCGGGTTTATTGTTAATACTGGTGGTGCAACTGCCAGCGATGTAATTGAATTAATTGAGTATATAAAACAAAAGGTTTTTGATAATTCGGGTGTAATGTTACAACAGGAAGTTAAAATACTAGGGGGATAAAAGTGCAATTTCTAATTATAACGGGTATGTCAGGTGCAGGAAAAAGCTTATGTGTTAAATTTTTAGAAGATACGGGATATTTTTGTGTAGACAATTTGCCGCCATCACTTATTTCAAAGTTTGCAGACATATGCCTTCAGGGCCAAATTAAGATGGAAAAGATTGCCCTTGTTATGGATATACGGGGTGGCTCTTTGTTTTTTGAATTATTTCCTGCTTTAGAATCTCTTGCTGCTTATGGAATAGCATATAAAATTCTTTTTTTAGAATCTCAGGACAATGTACTAATAAGGAGATTTAAAGAATCACGTAGGATGCATCCTCTATCACCAGAGGGTCGAATTGCTGATGGAATAGTGGAAGAGCGGTCGCTGTTGCAGTCTGTAAAAGAAAAAGCACATTATATTATTGATTCATCCAATTTGACACCAAGGCAACTAAAACAAGAAATATTAAATCTTTTTGTTGAAGGGAAGCCTTTTTCAGGACTTATCATTAATGTTATTTCATTTGGGTTTAAATATGGAGTGCCTATTGATTGTGATTTAGTTTTTGATGTGCGTTTTATACCAAATCCATATTATATCGATACATTGAAGCATTTAACAGGGAATGATAAAAAAGTAAGTGACTATGTCATGAGTTTCCATGAAAGTACTGTTTTTTTAGCAAAGCTTGTAGACATGTTCGATTTTCTTATTCCCAATTATATAAAAGAAGGAAAAAATCAGCTGGTAATTGGTATAGGCTGTACTGGTGGTCGGCATCGTTCAGTTACAATCTCAAACCGTTTGCATGATATATTAAAGGCTAAAAACAGTAGTGTTGTACTTGAGCATAGAGATATTGAAAAAGATAACAGGAGAGCAAAGCATGAACCCTCTTAAGTTACTTTCTGCTACATATAAATACAGAAGGTGGTTATCAAAGGGATTTGTCGGTCTATTATTTATACTTGCTGGTATAATATCTTTAGTATATAAGGCGGAAATTGAAGCATTTCAGCTAATTGTGGCATTATTGTTATGTGGTATTGGTATTGTTCTGTCTTTTCTTTGCTTCAAGGAGATTATTTTAGCATTATTAAGGTTCAATAATAATGGTCTTCATCATCCACCTCAAAAAATGCTGGATATAGGGAAAAAGATATACCAGCACACGCAGCTACGCGAAGGTCCACAAACTGTCGTTATAGGCGGTGGTACTGGTATTTCCACGCTGCTTAGAGGACTTAAGCAGTTTACTTCAAATATATCAGCAATAATAACAGTTGCTGATGACGGTGGGGGCTCTGGAATGCTTAGAAAAGACATGGGCATCCTTCCTCCGGGAGATATTCGAAATTGTATACTTGCCCTATCTGATACAGAGCCACAAATGGAGAAGCTATTGCAATATAGATTTAAAGATGGTGAATTAAAAGGTCAATGTTTTGGAAACCTTTTTTTAGCGGCAATGACGGGTATTGGTGGTAGCTTTGAAGCCGGTGTACTTAGTATGAGTGAGGTTTTGGCTGTTACAGGAAAGGTACTACCCGTTACTTCTGAAAACATTAATCTTATTGCCGAACTTGGGGATGGAACTATTATCAATGGTGAATCAAGAATTGGCCACCACAATAACACTCATCCCGGACGAATAAAGCGGGTATATTTGGACAAAGATAATGTAAGACCATTGGAAAGTGCAATAGATGCAATAGAAAATGCAACTGTAATAATTCTTGGTCCAGGAAGCTTATATACAAGCATTATACCCAATTTACTTGTAGAGGATGTTGTACAAAGTATTGCTAAATCCAAAGCTGTAAAAATATATGTAGCTAATGTTATGACACAACCTGGGGAAACTGATGGTTATAGTGTTTATGACCACATTAATGCAATATACCAGCATTGTGGTGTAGATGGGTTCATTGATTATTGTATAGTTAATAAAGGTAAAGTGCCTGAAAAAATATATAAGCGCTATGTACATGATGGTGCTTCAATGGTCAGATTATATCCCAATAAAGTCAAAAGATTGGGAATTGAAATAGTAGAATGTGATTTACTACAAATAGATAAGGGTTATGTGCGCCATGACCCTACAGAGCTTGCAAAAGTTGTTCTTGAAATTAGCAATCAAAGGTAGGTAAGGAATAATGATTTACGGAAAATCATATTGGAAAACATTTGAGCAAGGAATTCAAAGAGAATGGCTTATGACAAATGGAATTGGGGGTTTTTCATGTAGTTCAATTATTGGCGCGAATTCAAGACGTTATCACGGACTTCTTACCGCTTCACTAAATCCTCCTGTCGAACGCTTCCTAGCGCTATCAAACATAAATGAAAGTATTCTTATTAACAATGAAGAGGTTCATTTATATTCTTTTAAAACACCAGATTTTACTGCCAATGGACAATACCATCTTGAAAACTTTCAATACGATTATATACCTGAATTTAATTACCGAGTGGGCTCAATGGTTATCAAAAAAAGAATATGCCTTATATATGGTAAAAATCAGGTTGCTATAGTATATACAATTAATAATGCAAGAAATAGCATACTACGCTTAACTCCTTTAGTTAATTTTAGAGATTATCACCATCTCTCTCATTATAAGAGCATGAACTTTTTGCCAAGCTATAGTGGGAGGGAAATGTGTGTAACTTCACACAATATGAAAGAAAAAATATTGCTGGAATGTTCTGAAGGTACAGTAGTTGAGCAGCCATGTTACTTTTTTAATATGGACTATGACTATGAGCGTGAAAGAGGGATGGATAGTACCGAAGACCACTATATACCTGGATTCTATGACATAGAGCTTTTAGATGGTGAACATAAAACAATTACAATGGTATGTAGCTTAAATGAATCCATAAATTCGCTCGATGGTGAGGCAATAATTAACCAAGAGATACAAAGGCAAAATGAAATTTCACAAAATGCAAAAGGGGGCATGTTCTTAAAAGCTCTTTCGTTGGCTGGTGATAAGTTTATCGTGCAGCGTAAATCCACAAACTCAAAAACCATCATTGCTGGTTACCCATGGTTTACCGATTGGGGACGAGATACTATGATAGCTTTTACAGGATTAACGCTCTCTACAAACAGGCTTGACGATGCTCGTGATATTTTATATACATTTGCACAATATGAAAAGTATGGACTAATACCAAATGTATTTCCCGATGGCAATAATGAACCCGCATACAATACTGTTGATGCAGCACTATGGTTTTTCGAAGCAGTGTACAAATATGTTAAATATTCAGATGATTGGGAGTTTGTTGAAAAAGAGATAATTAGTGTTTTAAAAAGAATTATTAACTCTTACAAAGAAGGTACAATATTTAATATTAAAATGGACAATGACTTTTTAATATCTGCAGGGGATGAAAATACTCAGCTAACTTGGATGGATGCCAAAGTAGGCGACTGGGTTGTGACCCCAAGGCATGGTAAAGCTGTGGAGATAAATGCATTGTGGTATAATGCTGCAATGGTAATGGCTTATCTAACCAAGCAAATTGGTGGAAGAGATGACGGCTATGCTAATCTAGCACAGGGTATAAAGGATAGCTTTATAAAGCTATTTTGGAATGATGGTGAGGGTTGTCTATATGATGTTGTAAACTCTAATGGCAAGGATGCTGACATACGTTCGAACCAAATCCTATCTGTAAGTCTTTCCTTTCCAGTAGTTGATGAATATTATGCAAAAAGCATTGTAGACACGGTCCATAATAAATTATACACAGCCTATGGACTAAGATCATTACAACAAAATGATCCAAATTATAGAGGTATTTATTTGGGAGGCCCACTTGAAAGAGATGGTGCATATCACCAAGGAACAGTGTGGACATGGCCACTTGGTCAGTTTATAACTGCCTATGCGCGAGTATATAAAGATGATAATAATCTTATTAATAATTTGAAGAGTTTTTTCACCCCATTCGAAGATCATTTTAAAGATGCATGTATAGGCAATATTTCAGAGATCTTTGATGGAAATGAACCATTAATAGCTAGAGGATGCTTTGCACAAGCATGGAGTGTCGCAGAGATTTTAAGAGCATATGTGGAAGACTATATGCCTTTACTATAAATAGAAATACTTACATGGACATTTGGCAAGTATATAGAGCATTTTGTAATGCAAGGGGCTAATTGAATGCAGTGCATATGTAACCAGGGAGATATAGCTGTGCACTAACGGAAACGACGCTTCATTTGCAAGAGCTGTATAGTTCGATTCAAACGTTTTTAACGCAAGGCGTTAAAATACGTAACATTAATGTAGTGCATTTTGCGAAGCAAAAGCACCTGGCAAGCCGAAACTCGCAAAAATGCTTTAAAAGATTCTAGTTGCATTTTTGCTCAAACAGTCGGCTTGCGAATCTTCATCCTGACTATACATCTCTAAGCTTCATTCCGCTAATGCTTTCCTTATATTGCAAAGCTATATCTCTTGGGTTACCTGTGAGCAGTATGGTTTGCTTTGCTTGACAGAAACGTTGTTCTCGCTGCACTTGTGCAAGATTCAATAGCATTATATAATAGCAATAGAGACTGCAAGGCGAAGTACTTTTTCTATATGTTTTATCCTGTACATTTGGTTGTACTATATGCCATTGGTTGGATGATATTGGAGATGAGAAGAATAACACAGAAGAACCATCCCCTTGTGCACGTTTTGCATGCTGTTGTGCACCTGCACCTTGCGCTCCGTCTTTGATTGAATTATATAGGGGACGCAGAGAATAACACAAAAGAACCGTCCCCTTGTGTTGAGGTGGCTGTATGAAATTAAGTTCAGAAGTTTATAAGGCAGCAAGAAAAAAGGCGTTACGAGATTATTCAAATTATATCTCGCAAGGTCGAAATGGCTATTTACCATATTTGGATGGAATACTTAAAAATATAGAAATTGTTTCTGAGGTTGACTTGGGAATAATAGAACTGCCGGTAAATAAAGTCAAGGGAACATATACGCAGTTGCGAAGCACATCTTTTTCCCGCAATTATCTACCCCTTATGGATGAAGAAACAGAGTTCGCAAGGAAATGGATGGCTGTTTACGAAGCACAGGTTACTGAGGGTCTTAGAGATCCAATAAAGGCATATGAATACCTAAATTGGTTTTATGTTGTTGAGGGTAATAAGCGGATTAGTATACTGAAATATATGGATGTATATAGTTATAATGCTCATGTAACACGGATGATACCAAAATATGATGAGCAAAATAAGGATATACGGCTATATTATGCGTTCTTAAAGTTTTATAAAAGAACTGGAATAAATGAAATATGGTTCTCAGATGAACAAAGCTTTAATGCTCTTTGGGGAATTATCCGTAGGTATCAAGCGCCAGAGATTATGCTAAAGGGTAATGACAAATTTATGTTTTTCCGAAGTGCTGTGTACAGAGTGTTTAGAAAGGTTTATCATGAGCTCGGTGGACAAAGATTACCCATTACAACAGGGGATGCTTTTTTAGATTATCTTAGGTTAAATGGAGTGCCTGAACAGTTTTTCGAAGATGAGCTAAGACCGTCTTTACAAAGGTTTATTTTAGAATTAGACTATTACAAACAAAAATCAAGTATATTAATAGAAACTAAGCCAGTTTTCAAAGATGAAAGAGGTATATTCAATCGACTGACAACAATCATGCGTCATGATGATAAAATAAAGGTGGGCTTTGCCCTTGCAAAGGATACTAAGACATCAAGCTGGTCATATGCACATGAGTTAGGACGGATGCATCTTGATAAGGTACTTAAGGATAATGTTGAGACGTTGAGCATTCAACAGGTGCCAGAATCAATAGACGCATATGATAATCTAAACACTCTTGTGGAGCAAGGCTGTGAGGTTATATTTTCAACAAGCCCAGAAATGATCAATGCTACTTTAAAGCTAGCACTAAACCACCCAAACGTAATATTTCTAAATTGTTCAAATACATATTCATTTAAACACGTAAGGACTTATTTTGGCAGAATTCACGAGCCGCGATTTTTGTCGGGCATAATTGCGGGTGCTCTTACAAAAGTAAATAAAATAGGTTATATTGCAACGTGTGCAACTGCTGAGGTAATAGGTGGAGCAAATGCATTTGCTATAGGTGTAAAGATGGTAAATCCGAATGCTAGAGTTTTTATTGATTGGACATGTGAATGGGATGATGAGGAAAGAACGCATAGTGCTGGTCTAAGATTAGCCAGAAAAGGAGCGGATATTTTATCCCATCATAATACCCTTACAAACCGCAAATTTTCAAAGGAGTATGGTGTTTACACGATAGACTACAATAAAACAACTGATACATATGAACCCGAAAACTACCTTTGTGTACCTGTGTGGAACTGGGGAATATTTTACGAAAAAATAGTGCGTGGAATTTTGGAGGGCGGCTTACGCTCTGTTGAAGGAACCAGCAAGGGTAAGATATGGAACTACTGGTGGGGGATGGATTCGGGAATTTTGGATTTCTTTTATTCAAAAAAGGTTATACCTCTTGAAACACAAAAATTGGTTGATTTATTAAAACAGACAATTGTAGAGGGCAAATTCAATGTGTTTCTCGGTCCCTTATATGATCAGAAAAAGGTACTGCGTATTCCTAATAATAAATTTGCAACAAGGGAAGAAATTTTCAACATGGACTACCTCTTGGATTTAATAGAAGGTGAGATCCCCGATGGCTATAGCCGTGAACAGTTTTCTGATTTATCCACAGGAAAAATGAACTAGATATCAACAATATGGTACTCATATCCGTTAATTATTGTTGTGTTTTTGTATTGCTGGATTCTGTCCAGACGTGCATAATTTAGATGCATGTGTCCGTGGAACATAAATTTAGGGTTATAATCGTCCATAAGCTTAAGGAAGCTTTTAAAGCCTTTGTGACATAGACCTGTTCCATCTCCCAAGGAAAATGCCGGGGCATGAGTTACAAGTATATCAAAGCCATCATTTTTCTTTAGCGGGCTCTTTAATTTACGTATTCTTTTTTCCATTTCCTTCTCGCTATACTGATGAGGACGGCCGCTATACTTCATCGAGCCTCCCAAACCTAAAAATCTATAGCCTTTATATGTGAAGATTGTATCCTCAATTGAATCACACCCTTCAGGTGGATGGTTAGCATAGGTTGTATCGTGATTACCGTGTACATAAATCAAAGGGACATTTATCATTGTTACCAAAAATGATAGATACCTAGGCTGCATATCTCCACACGAGATAATCAATTCAATATCTTTAAACCGCTGAGGATCGAAATGATCCCATATATAATCGTTTTCTTTATCAGATACTAATAAAACTTTCACATAAACCTCCAAGTTTATTTTTTAGAACCGAACAATCTACAGATGGAACTTTTTTTGCAGATATATACGAAACTCATCATTTTTTTGGACAAAGATTAGGAAAATGCCAACAGGTAAACAAACACCAGTCACTATCAATGACCAAAACAATGAAAATCCATTATCAAAAACAAATTTGCTTATAATAAGCTCTGCACCAATACAAAAAACGCTTATGTTGCAGAACAAAAGGCCTATCAAAGAAGGACCGGTGAAAAATTTTAAGCTGGAAAGCAAAATTGTAATTAATACAATAATAAAAATAAGCGTTAAAACAGGTAATGCCAGAGCAAAAAACCAAATCCTCCCCGTTGCCTGTTCAATCAAGTATAGGTACAGTCCAGTGCTAATATAGGACACAACAAGCATAAAAACTGGATGGGTTCTTCCAAAAAGAAAACCAAGCAAAAAGTAAACCCAAATCAATAAAAGTGAAGCTACGGGATATATGGACCAAGACAAAAACCCACCAGAAAAAAGATTCAGGGATATTAGAAAAAAGACTATAGAATAAATATCAATTGTTAGTATTTTAAGTAAACTATAGCGCTTTTTTAGAGCAGGGTACGCAATAAGTATCCAAAAAAGGATAAGCGAGGTTACGGGATAAAAAGACCAGCTTATTGTGTTATTTCGGCGCACATCAACCATAAGGCATACAATTAGCGGTATTATTATAATAAACGTCATTAAATACACAAAGGTCTTGCTGGGTACAAGATTTATTTGTTTAACACCTTTTCTTTGTATTCTTTCAGGGTAGGTTTTTTGTGCACTCTCATCTAGCTCTTCAGGTAGGTGTACGGGCGTAGCACACAGGGGACAGGAATTTAACTGCTTGTCAAGCTCAACCCCACACCTTACACAATATGCCATGTAAACATCTCCTACTATTTTATTTAAACTTTATAAATTACTTTCTATAGTAACATGTATACCCATCTTTATTAGTTTTGTAAAAAAAATTCTTTCGAGCTCAGAATCTTCAATTACTCTTCCAAAGGATATATATAATTTATTTTTAAAACTGGTCACTGAGCAACCCGTCTTGTTAATAGGACCTGGTCCTGGTATAAACTCAATGCGTTCGACAAATTTTTCTACCTCTTCAGGCATTTCTACACGTCCAAGGTTTGAGATTGTTCCTGAAAATAGGTTTTCACCTAATCTTTTATATAAAACAGGGAAAAACAATCTCTTAATAAAAAGTGGCACAATTCGCACAAACGGATTCCTTTGGCCGCCAACATTTCGACTTAACTGCCTACTAATAGATTTTTCATTAATTTCAGTCATCATACTATAATGAACAATTTTTAATATCTCGTCAAATGAGTATTCACCAAGACGAGGGTCTATCTTTGGAGTCACAAATAAAGAGAAATTACGCATGGTTTTCGAAGGATATATGTTTCTCATATTAACAGGCACAGAAATGGAGATTGGCTTTTTGCGTCTAATATTCTTTACGCGCTCGTTTTGGATGGATTGCATAGCATCCATGTATGTCGCAGTAAGGAGTACTGTTAGCGAAACATTTAATTCCCTCGATGTGGACAATATATCATCTAAAGGTACAATACCTGTGATTACATAGTAAAGTCCCTTTTTCAAAAGCTTAGGTCTCAAATGAAAGGCCGACTCACCTGATTCTGGCAGAGGTAATGAAGGCTTATAAAATCTTTTATAAGAGTCTTCAAACTCTTCAATGGCAGGCTCTTCATCAATGGTTAGAATTCCAGTTGCATCTGAAAGGTTTTCCCCCGTATCCTTTAAATACTGATAAACAAGTGATTTAAGGAATGTAACTGCTCCTGTTCCGTCAGTCAATGCATGGCAAAACTCTACAGCTATACGACGGTTATAATAAGAAACCCTAAAAAGGAAGTTGCGGTTCAAAATGGGTGAAAGACGACCGCATGGATATTGGACATCCTTTTGTATGCGTGGTGTTTTTGGATTATGCTCAAGATAATACCAGAACAAACCTTTGTTCAATTTCACCCTATAATAGGGAAAACGCTCAATAACCTTATTTAAAGAGGACTGTAAAATTGAAGGCTCAATAAGTTCAGTTAATGTTGCAGACAAACGAAACATCGTTGTAATCCTGTCGGATTGTATCGAAGGATACAATATTGCTGCATTATCTAACCTATACCAAACTCTATCTTTGTTTTTGTGCTTAATACTTGCCATTAAATCCTCTTATCTCCTTTGAGGCAAAAGCACTATATTTAATGCAACGCCTTAAATTTGCAATTACAATATAACATATACCTATTGTGCCTGCAAACAGTAGGATATAATCTTTCAATTTTGGACTAATAATGGTTACAGCACACTTCCTTCATATTTCGGGATAAGCTATGCAATATAAGGAAAACATTAGCGAAATATAGCTCTTGCAAATGAAGCGTCTCTTCCGTTAGGCACTGCTATCATTAAACATTTTATATTGACCCATAAACAGCGAGTGATAATCTTTTTCTAGCGCCATTAATTCATCATGATTTCCAGTTTCAGTGATCTTTCCTTTGGTTATATAAAAGATACGATCAGCATTCTTTATGGTTGAAAGCCTGTGAGCAATTATAATGGAGGTACGACCCTTAAGCAGCCTGTCCAATGCAATTTGAAGCGCCTTTTCTGTTTTTGTATCTATTGATGAGGTTGCCTCGTCAAGAATTAGGACCTGTGGATCGGCTAACAGCGTTCTAGCAAAGGAGATAAGCTGGCGTTGCCCTATCGAAAGCCTTGAACCTCTCTCATTTACCTGTGTTTGATATCCATCCTCCATTTCTATGATGAAATCGTGAGCCAAAACTTCCTTCGCAGCTTGAATTATTTCATCATCTGTTGCATTGGGTTTCCCATATCGTATATTATCCATCACAGTTCCGGAGAAAATGAATGTGTCCTGCATCATTACACTAATCTGATTTCTCAGTGAATCAAGTGATACTTTTGAAATGTCATGTCCATCTATAAGGATTTTGCCCTCCTGTATATCATAAAAACGGGTGAGTAGATTAATTATTGTAGTC
>DASRMZ010000305.1:0-9043 GCA_035647675.1 Thermoclostridium sp.
CTTAAACCTGTCCTTGTCATCTATTAACGCAAACTTTACATAAACAGATTGTGTTTTGTCATCCATATACTCAATTTCGGCTTCAGCCAGAGCAGTTTCACAGGTTGGGCACCAGTAAACAGGGCGAAGTCCTTTGTAAATACAACCACGCTCAGCCATTTTTCCAAACACTTCTATTTGTTTTGCTTCAAACTTAGGTAGCAGTGTTATATATGGGTTATCCCAATCTCCAATAACACCAAGTCTTTTAAAGGATTCACGTTGTACATCAAGATATTTAAGCGCAATACTCTCACATGCTTTTCTAAACTTCACAGGACCTACCTCATGACGGTTTAGACCAAGCTCGTTTATAGCTCTATTTTCTGTCGGTAAACCGTGGGTATCCCAGCCTGGCACATATGGCGTATAAAAACCCTTCATGTCATAATAACGCACTATTATGTCCTTTAACACCTTGTTAAGTGCCGTTCCAAGATGAATTTCCCCATTTGCATATGGTGGTCCATCATGCAAAACAAATTTCTCATTACCTAGATTTCTATTAAGCCTCTTGTTATAAATATCAGTCTCCTGCCATGTCTTAAGCATATCAGGCTCTTTCTGCGGCAAATTTCCACGCATCGGGAAATTAGTTTTTGGCAGGTTTAATGTTTTTCCATAGTCCATCTTAATTCCTCCAAATCTACGAGCATTATTTATTTAATCCTTCTTTCAAATAACAAAAAACCTTCCACCCCAAATGGGACGAAAGGTATATACTTACGTGGTACCACCCAAATTACAGACAACAACTTGCCTGTCACTTGTGAAGGGAATAACGGCCCTAGCCGGCTTACCTACTACTAAAAAGTTTCAGTTTGCAACTACCAGAGGATTTTCAACTAAGACTACCTGCAAAGCTTCCACCTATTCTCTGCTCTCTGTAAGGGTTTCCCAGCTTACTCGTTCCGGTCACAGTCTTTCTCAAATATATAGATTACATTATACATGACAAAACAAACTGGTGTCAAGAAAAACTAAAGCTGAGCACGGCTTTTGCAGGTTACGGGTTACGGGTTACAGTAACCAGGGAGGTATAGCTGAGCAATATAATGAAAACATTAGCGAAAGGCAGCTTAGTTTCCGTTAGTGCACAGATATATCTCAAAATATTAATATAGTGAACTGTAATGATTACTGGTTACTGGCTACAGGTAACCGGGGAAACATAGCTGAGCATTGTAGCTTCTACGATTCTTTTATACCCAAAAGCTTTTGCTTAAGTTCATTTTCCATGCTCTTAAGTTCACCTTCGGCTTGCTGCCTTTTCAGGCTACCCTCTTTTTGAATAGTAAGGGTTTGCTCAATGGTTTCAATTAAATCCTTGTTTACCTTCTTTAAGGTTTCAATCTCTACTATTCCCTTTTCAGATTCCCTTGCAACCTCTATTGAATTTATTTTTAACATTTCAGAGTTCTTATTCAGCAACTCGTTCGTTGTCCGATTAACTTCATTTTGCAGCTTTAGAGCTTTTTCCTGACGGAACAGCGTCATGGTAATGATAATTTGATTCTTCCAAAGAGGAATTGTGTTTAGTATTGAGCTTTGTACCTTTTCAACAAGAACCTGATCATTGCTTTGAATAAGGCGTATCTGTGGTGCAGCCTGGATTGAAATTATTCTGCTTAGCTTCAGGTCATATAATTTTTTCTCGAAGCGGTTTGCAAGGTTAAGCATATCTTTGACATTTTGAGCATCCACAGGGTCATTGCTATCCTTTGCTTTTTCCTGCAATTGAGGTATTATTTTTTCATTAATCTCTGTTAGCTTTAAAGAGCCAGCAAGTATATAAACGTCCAGTTCATGCATATATTCTATATTTTTTTCATACAGTCCATCCAAAAGAGTAATATCCTTTAGAAGCTGCATCCTTGATTTTTCAAGCTCATTGATTATTCTATCAATATGAACACTTAATTTTTCATATTGCCCAACAAATTTCTTTGCTTTACCCTTAATGTTTCCGAACATTCTGTTAAATAATCCTTCGTTTTCTCCAAGGCTGTCTATGTCTAGCTCATTTACTTTTACCATTAAGTCGTTTAAAACCTCACCAACTTGCCCGCTGTCTTTAGAACGAATTTGGTTAAGTACAACATCTGAAAAACTAGAAATGTTGCTTTGAGCCTGAACCCCATATTGAATAATAGCTTGTGAATCTGCAATATCAATTGTATTTCTAATCTCAGTAACTTTTTGTTGATCCTCTTGGCTTAATGCTTCCCAAATTTTCATTTCTTCAAACTGGTTCGATTGTACTTGTGTTTGAGATTGTGTCATTGTCAACGAATTTGTTGCTGTATCCATACCCTTTCCTCCTTGAGAGATAAATATTATTTGATTATTCACGCAGCTTTTTTGTATGTCTTGCACAAATATATTATATAAGAACAATAATATAACGGCCTAATGGCTTTGGGTGAACTACTCGGCAATGAATTACTGAGGATTCCCGCATAGTGTCTTAAATACCTTCTCTTTGTATTGCATTCTTAAGAACTGTCACTTCGGCCTCAAGATCCATTATATCATTATCAGTAAGCTTTTTAAGGTGACTTCTAAAGGAATCCTTTATTAGTACCAATGTACTTTCTACATTTTTTAATGTGTTTTTTGCATTATCCGATAGATATGCTGACTTACCTAATTCATAATACTTTGAAACAATTCTTTCTGTAGTATCAAGGTAATACAATAAAAAACGACGCGAGGTTTTAATATCCAAAGGATCTGTTATAAAGTTGTCAAAAATATCATTCGCAGTTGTGCATATTTCAAGAACATCAATCCTTACCTTATGGTTCATAATTTTTAGCCCGACATCCTCAATCCTTTTCACTTGTGTTTTGCCTTCCCTGACAATTCTATTCAATTCGCCACGTGTTATTCCATCACAGACAAATTCGTCATCTGTAGCAGATTTGGTAGCTCTTTGAGCCTTAACGGTTTTCTTCATAGGTTTTTTATTCCCAGAGGGTGAAAACATAAGCATACCTGCTAAGAAAGTTACGCCCCCCGCTCCAATTGCAACAGGAACAGGACTATTAAACCCTTCTAAAAAGAGAGCCAGAAAAGTTAACCCTATGATTGAGGATAATATAATTCTTAATGTCTTCATCCTTCATCTCCATACCTTCAAGTAATTATTTACGGCTTGACAATACAGCCTATATATAATACGTTGCATAATCAAATAAGTATGCTTTTAAAAGAGTTATTTATTAATTCAATCAAAAATCTATGTCACGGGCGCTATGTCACGGGGGATGTCACGGGGACGGGGTTGTTGGCGTCTATTGCTTTGTAACTATCCCTCTACTAATTCCAGTCAATCTCTCTATTTGCCTTATAGACAAATTATATTTTTCTTTTAAATCTTTTAAATATAAATTTCTTGTAGCTATGTCAAGCTTTTGCAAGTCTATTGCATTGGCAATTTTACAATGTCTCTTAATGATTTCTTTTGCTTTCTTATCCGCAATTTGTGTTTTGTCCATTATATCCATACAAATATCTTCATTTTCCTTATTAATATACTCCTTAAAACTCTTTGTTGCTAATTCCCTCTTTGCATGGAATAGACCAAAAACAAAATCCACATCCGTCATTCTGTTTTTTATTAAATATTCTTTATAATTGCACCATTCATAATCCTCAACACTCGCCACTATTCCAGCTTTTGTTGGGTTCTGGAAAATATACCTTAATGCCACCAGAAAATATCTGTCATCTTCTACTGGCTCACTTTTATATCTACCTTGAAATAGATTTCCTACTCTGTCATACTTTTGATTATACCAATAAACATAACTTCCACAAATCCTCCGCATAACCTGCCCCAAAGGCTCCTGCCCTTCTTTCAATAATAAATGTAGATGATTGCCCATTAGACAATAGGCATACAATTCATATCCACAAGGCTCCTTGTATTTTTCCAAGGTATTAATGAATCTCTTACTATCCTCTTCATCTTCAAATATATTTTGACGGTTTATGCCCCTCATGATGATATGATATATTCCACTCTCACTCCTAATTCTTGGGGTTCTTGCCATATTTATCACCTCAGAACCACATTACCATATGTGGGTTATGCTGTCAATAACCCCGTCCCCATGGCACATCCTTGGTGAAATTAGCTTGTCTTAAAGTACCTTCATACATAGTCTTGAGACCAACTTAGTGAACAAATTGATGAAGGGTCGGTTTGATAAACACTGTTAAAACATAACTATTATAGCTGAAGCCATATTTGCAAAACTATGTAATAACCAACTTGGTATGATGGAGCCACCTGATTGTTTTTCATTAATCCATCCCATCAATGCTCCAACTAAACCTGTAATAAAAACAATCAACATTGCTTTTAGTGCTCCGATAGCTACAAAAAATAAAAATCCATGTACTAATCCAAATAGCATTCCTTGAATAATATTACCAACCTTAAATCCAAATCTATTTGTTAGTCTTTTTGTTAAAAATCCTCTAAAAAATATTTCTTCTGATAGTCCTGTATGTATAATAGAATATATAAGAGCTGGAATCAATCCAGATATTCCTTGCCCCGCAAACTGCGATGAAGCTGTATCAGCGTCTCCAACAATAAAAGGGATAATGAAAAAAATGATAAGAGAGATTATTCCAATAACTATAAAAGAAAATATGTATTTCTTTTTATTGTTAATCACAGGTTTTTTTATTCCTATCCAAAATAAAAAGCTTGGATGCTGATGTTGTTTCCTTGCAATTAACCACCATACAAATGGTATAATCGTAAATAAAATAATTTGCATGATAGAATTTATTAATAAATTGATTATTTGCATAATTTTTCTCCCTATTAATGATTATATAGTCAAACCTTATTATCAGTTTCTCGTATACTTTTAAAATATGACTCTTTAATAGGTGCTAGTGTAGTATTTTTTTATATGATACTTGCACAAGCTTCATTCCAAACTTGTAATAATCCCGTTTTTCATCGCTTTATCATACATCTCACTGAAAGCCGCTTTTGCACCTTCCCTAAATTTTATAGGCATGGAACCTATAAAACTATCGTAGATAATCTTGTCTTTAAACGGAAGCAGAACAGTTTCGATTTGGATGGGTAAGTCTCGCCGCAATACGTTTGACAGCGAATTACTTATCCCTTTTATACCATAAAGTCTGTCTTCGCCTTGTTCGTTCATAGCGATGGCAACTGCGTATTCCGGTTGATAATCTAAAATAAAGAGCATTCCTTTTTTGTGGTTTGTTCTCCACAACTTTAAAATATCTATTTTTTCTTGAGGAAGCTCTGTTCCATTGATATATTCGTCTATCAGCTTCGGATTTTCCCACAATACCTCTCTGACTTCGTGTACCATCACATCGCTGACGTCGTTAGGATATTCCGGCTTGATCTTGACTTTAGTTACACCCATCCGTTCATTGACAAAGCCCATTAAGCCATACCATGTCTCATAGAAAAGTCTGCATTCATCAGAGTTTAACTGTGCCGATTGTGTATCGTTAAGGATAGCGCAGCATTTTTTGTACTTTTTCCCACTTCCGCACGGGCATGGTTCGTTACGCCCGACTTTCGTTTTTTGTAATGTTGGAAACTTAATAACATTTTCATCACGCTTGCTAAGAATCTCGTGCAGTTCGGATGGTGTGTATCCGTTGTTTTCCCAGATGCGCGTATTGTTTTTTGCAAGCATAATTAAATCCATAAACTCCTGCATCTGTTTTTCATCGTCAAATATGAAATTATATCTACCTAAAATTGAACCCAATTCCCTTATCCCGTTACTGTAAGTTATATAACTACTAACCTCTCTATATCCTTCTGAGGTATTTTTGCTGTAGCCAAAAACGTTAATCATAAAACGGTGTACATTCCACCAGTGGTCGTTATTCGCATAATTTTCTATGACATGTTTGAGAAATCCGTCCTTTTCAGGTATGTAACGGGGCTTGCCAGCTTGCTGCTCCAGCAAATAATCGACTTGGTCAAAGTCATCGAAAAACCAATAATGAACAATGTATTCTTTGTAAAAACAGTACCAACCATCTTTTAACACAAGCGGCAGAAGGAGAATATAAATCTCATCGTCAGTTGTCTGGTCTATGTTCTGCTTATTGAAGATATCAACAAAGTCTTCACGGCTGATAATACCATATAGATTCACAGCTGCCATTACATAAGAATCAAGCTGCTTGCGGACAGCTGCTCTTCCGTATGGGCAACGGACGACGTCTGACGTGCGATTATATTGTTCAAAAATTTTCTTTGCCTTTTCTTCAGTCATATAGCCTTACTCCTATCCTATGAAAATTTTTTATACTATATCATATCGTGTTATAAGGCTTTTGCGATGTAACCATTAAACATATTGTATAATGGAATTGTGAAAAATAAGCGATCTAAAAATACCCCTTAACTAAATGATAACAATAAACACAATCATATTTATGCTCAGTCTTCCAGCATCAATATTCCATGGATTTATTAAAATCATTGTAAACCATTTGGTTTCGATTTACAATGTAGCCTTAATAAACTAAACCCACAACTAAAGAGCTGTGGGTGATTTTTATGATGCAAACTATTTTTTGATTGTTGCCATGCATTCTTCTCTGATTTCTCTGACAAGTGCAGATATAGTACATTCCGCTTTTACTCCTTATTCTTAGGGTCCTTGCCATATTTCCCACTTTGAAATCACACTACCATGTATTGATTGTGTTGCCGGCAACCCCGTCCCCATGTCATTCCACCCATGTCATTCCACCAACGAGTTCTCTGACATAAGAAGACAGCTCCAACGGGTTTCAGAAGCGGATATCCCTGGCCAAATCAAGCTCAAAGGAGAGGATTTACTCTTCCCTAACGCCAGTCTCCAGCAAATATCTTTTAAAAATGGTCCGCAGAAGGTATGATTTGCCGCATCTTCTGATGCCGTTAATCACCTTTACCTGACCATCCCACTGATAGTCAATCAGTTGCCTTAGGTATTGATCTCGTTTTACCTCCATTATCATAACCCCCACTGGATTGTTTTGCCTACAGAGGCTTAACTATTCATTATTATAACCAAGTTTTTAGGAAAAATCAAAAAACTAACTGAAAAATTTTGCCCATACGGACAAAAGTAGTCAATATTAATATGTTAAATGCCTGACACCATCCCCATGGTTCTTTAACTTGCTAAGAAGCTAGGTTTAGTATAAAATTATGTAGGGTTTATATATAAAAACACATGAATTGATAAACCACTATACTAAAGGTCTATACATAAAGGAGAGAAGAAGTGTGATTATTCAAAGTAGGAGAGTGTTTATAGCAGGACAGTTCATTCCTGCACAAGTAATTTTTGATAAGGGGGTAATTACCGATATTGCTCCATGTGACAAATCTATTCCGGATGTAGATTTTGAAGATAAGCTAATTGTTCCGGGATTTATCGACATACATACTCATGGGATGTTAGGATATTCTGCTGATGAGCTATCTCCAGAAGGTTTAATTCGCTGGCAAAAGACCTTACCATCTGAGGGTGTCACATCCTTTTTACCTACAACAACTAGTCAGAGTAAAAATACAACAATTAAAGCTTTGAAAAATATTGCTCATGTTAAAAGTCAAAGGCATACTGGTGCTGAAATCATTGGAGTACACCTTGAAGGTCCTTTTATAGATCATTATTACAAGGGAATGCACAAAAAAGAACATTTGCGTGTACCTTCAATAGATGAGTTCGAAGAATATCAGAGTGCGTCAAACAACATTATAAGGTATATCACTATTGCTTGCGAGCACGATGAGAATTATTCATTTATACAACATGCAAGCCAGAGTGGCGTGACGGTTTCTATTGGTCATAGTGGAGCAGATTTTGAAGGTGCAATGTTGGCTTTAGCAAACGGTGCATCATGCTTTACACACAGCTTTAATGCTATGAAACCATTACATCATCGCGAACCGGGTGTAGTGGGAGCGTTACTAAGCTCAAATGCATTCACTGAAGTTATTGCGGATGGATATCATGTTCACCCCAATGTGGTTAAAGTTCTTTTCAATGCAAAGAATATGTCAAATGTTGTAATCGTAACAGATTCAATTGGCGTAAAAGGATTGCCCGAGGGCGTATACGAAATATCCAATACGACTGTATCCCTTGATAAATATGGAACTGCTCGCACCTTTGGTACAGATACCATTGCGGGTAGTTCTTTGAGGATGAATGAAGGTGTGAGGTTTCTTGTCGAAAGTGCATCAATATCTGTAGAGAATGCTATTATGGCAGCTACCTTAAATCCTGCAAGAGCACTGTGTATGGAGGATAAAAAGGGTCAAATAAAGTACGGAAATGATGCTGATTTTTCAATCCTTGGTACTGATTTTAGCGTGGTTGCTACATACTGTCTTGGCGAGCGAGTGTTTTAAGCATACCTGCTCAGATGAGTAATGTACTATAAAAATTAAACATCATTGGCAAAAGCTATAGCCGGTTAAGCAAAGGTTCCAATTTATTCGCTTTGTTGATGAATTATTAAGACTGTCAAATGAAGTTTGAAAATAGAAACTTTATCTGACAGTTTTTTATCATTAATATCCGTGATTATGCTCCTCTTCTGCATCAGCTTTTGTTTCATGAACCGTACCAAACGGATGTGCAGGTGGTGCGTATATAGAGTAAAGTTTAATTGGTATATTTCCTGTATTTATTAAGTTATGCCATGTACCTGCAGGTATAAATATCACATAGTCATCATAAACCATTCTGCTAAAATCCAGCATATCTTCTCTCTCACCCATCTTAAGGCGGATCCGGGGGGACGGGGTTGTTGGCTCCTATCGGCTGTGTTGTCAATAACTCTGTCCCCGTGGTCTCTTCTCGGCTGTGTTGTCAATAACTCCGTCCCCGTGGTCTCCTCCCCGTGGTCTCCCCTCTCGTGGTTCTACAAAAAATGTGGTTAAGCTGCCTCCTGCATATTTTTTCAGTTCTTAATA
>DASRMZ010000306.1:0-4120 GCA_035647675.1 Thermoclostridium sp.
GAATGGTAGAGTATATGACCCATTAACGAGCCAGTTCCTAAGCCCAGACCCCTATATCCAGGCACCCGATAACTGGCTTAATTACAACAGATACTCATATTGCTACAATAACCCACTCAAGTATACGGATCCGGATGGAGAAATAGCGTGGTTTGTACCAATTATAATAGGTGCAGCTATATTTGGGACTGGAAACCTTACAGCTCATGCAATTAGGGGCGATGTAAACAGTTTTGGGGACGGTTTAAAATACTTTGGACAAGGAGCTTTAGCAGGTGCAGCACTTGGAGCAACTTGGCAATTTGCACCCTTGATACCAGGAATTGGGCAAGGGTTACAAACAGGTATGACAATTTATGGTAAAGTACATCTCGCAGGAACTGCCGTCAGTACAGTTAGTGGTTTAGGGCAAGGTATTTTTGGGGGTGATTGGAGTGCCCTTGGAAATGCGGGAGAAATATTCTTAGGCAATTTTTATCTTGACGAAAATCGTTCATTCTTTGGTAGAGTATGGCAAGGCATAAATAGACATACTTGGGAATTTCCACAAACGGTACTTGGGCACACTTGGACTCAATTAAGGAATACTTTTGGTGGGGTTGACAGGGTGGATTATTTTGGTGGAGCAACCTTTGCTACAAGAGAAAATCAAGATGGCAGAAGTGGCATGTCACTGGGGAACTTTATAAACATCTCAATTTGGGATGAAATTCAGGGAGATTTTGATGCCAGAGTAATATCTGACCCGTTATTTATGCATGAATATGGGCATTCTTTTGATAGTCAAATTTTTAGTATTTCATATCTATTGACTATTGGACTTCCAAGTTTAATAAGTGCTGGAACTGCATCTCAAGTGGCAGGAGAACCCTTTGGTGTTACAACACATGATTTCAGGTGGTATGAAATGCGTGCAAATCGGCATGGAGCAAAATATTTTAATAAATATTTTGGAGTAGATTGGACACCATATGAAACAATGTATCCAAAAAGACGACGCTAAAAAATTAGTTTAAAAATGAAAAAGATGATAAAAATTTTCCTGATAATATTGCTTGTCACAAACCTTTATAAATGTGAAAAAGCTGCTATGGACAAAAAATATGCTGTTTATTTAACGAATAATGCAGAGCATTCAATCGGATGTTATTTTGGTTTAGGGGGTGAGTTCGGAACGCTATATCCTGATACAACATTACCTACAACTAATCAGTATGTTGTTACAGAGATTAAATTTGGTACTAGATATATTTATGACAGTGGTCTTAAATGGGAAGAAATATATTCTAAGCTTCCTAAAGATACAATGTCAGTTTATATTTTTCATACGGATACCCTAAAACAGGAGAGTTGGGAAGATATAAGAAATAGTTACAAAATTTTAAAACGGTACGACTTAAGTTTGGACGACTTAAAACAGAATAACTGGGCAATAACTTATCCATAAAAAACAAAAGCTGGAGTAATCCGGCTTTTGTTTTACAACTTAGCAGTAACTTTGCAATCCACTTGCTGTCCTTTTTGTCAGTCTTATGCCCCGGCACGTTTTTAATATGCCTGGCATTGACCAGCAGAATCTCAAAATCTTCATCAAGATTGTTAAATACAGGCTTCCAGTAGATACCTGTGCTTCCATAGCAATATGGGTTACACGAAGCTCTTTGAGCCAGTCTTTGCAGTTGTACAAATCGTTTGTATGGGTGAAAAATGTTCTTGTCTCGGCTTTAATGCCGTTGCCCGAAACAATTGCTACAACCGTTTCATTGTGAACGTCCATGCCGCAGCCACGTTCAACAATTTGTTCGAAGGAAATTACTTGTTCATTCATGGCAGTAATGTTTAATCGAAGTAAGTTACTCCATTTTCATGCCTGTTTGTGTGAAGTCCTTAGCTTATGTGTTTCTTTTGAAAAAATAATGTTGTTATTTTTTACTTTAAATTGATATTCTTTCAGTTGAAAAAGAAAAAACCGTATTTTTGAGGTCTAACGAATAAAAAGAAAACGTTCTTTGAATTTGGTTGCCTAATGCGTGCGAGGCATCCTGTTTTGGGCTTTACTGGTTGCGATATTGCTACAATAACCCACTCAAGTATACGAACCCGGATGGAAAATGGATTCATATTGTAGTTGGAGCTGTAGTTGGTGGTGGTGTTAACCTTGCAATGAATTGGAATAATTGTGATGGTTTTTGGCAATATGCAGCGGCATTTGGAGCTGGTGCAGGTTCTGGCGCATTAACTGCTGCTTTTGGTCCACTTGGAGCTTTAGGAGGTGGTGTTTTTGGCGGGTATGCAGGTGGTCTATATTCAGCAAAACGAGATGGATTGAATCCTTGGACTGGCAAGCCGAAAATTAGCTTTACCATTGGCGAAGGAATGATAACTGATCCAACGAAAGGTTGGATGGGTGTTGACAAAATTGCTGATGATTTAGGTAGCGACTATTATAAACCAGATTCGGATATACCAATGAATGGCCCATTTAATGGTAGTACAACATCCAATGGCATGTATGATAATGCTATTTGGATTGAGAATAATGTAAAAGGGACAGGAGCTTATATTTATGACAGAGGTCCTGTCGGAAATAATAGTCAATATTATAATATGGAAGTGGGTCGTACTATTAATTATCCTGTAATGAGAGTTACTCCTTATTATAATCGTTCACAGTCTATTAGAGTTTTGATTATAAGAAAATAAAGATGGCAGTTATGGAATTTAATGAACGAGAAAAATCATTGATTGAAATACTCAGACATTTTGGTTTTATAAAAGAATACGGATATAAGGAATACAAGTTTATATACTATATCAATGCTTATCCTTCCGTATATTTTAAGAATTATCAATTAAACCAAATATTAAGTATTATTGGTTCTGATTTTGGTTGTATAGGAAATGACTATTCGATTATAATAGAAAGACGGAGCTTATTTTCTTATAAAGTTATTGATGTAAGCGATTATTATGGCACTTTTGGGAACACTATGATTAAGGGGAAGAATTATTCTTTGAAATCACAGGCTGAGTTTGTACAAAAGAATCTAATCCCTATTTTAGAAGGAAAAATATGGATTGATAAGCTCAAAAGAAAATAACATCATCAACGGACATCCCGAAATTTTTAGCAATCTGGATAAGACAATCTACGGGGATTTCCTGTTGGTTGTTCTCCATTTTGGAGTAACCAGGCCTATGTGTATGGATTAAATCAGCCATTTGTTGCTGCGTGTAACCCTTATTCTCTCTCAATTTCTTTACTGAAAACATTACACGAAATGAAACAAATAAAAATATTCATGCCTTTATTGAATGAAGGAACTACGGTTTCGAGACCTATCATTGCACTCGATATGGGGAATAACATCTATAAGATATTAGGAACCGAACAAGGCTTAGGCCCCGATGATTTAGATGAAGAATGGCTATTCCCCATTGGAAACTGTGTAACATGCAAAATTGTTCAGCATTCTACAGATACAATGCTGGTTGCAGATAATATTAGCAACATATGATAATTTGGTCTAATGAATGAAATGTTGAAATTCTGTTGTAGCGACTTCGAGGGGTCTTATCGTGTTGGCAATCAGTTTGGGATTAATACAAGAATTGTAAAGTTCAAGTCCAAACAGTTTATAAGTGGTGATAAAGTATATTTTTCAAGAAATATTCAGCTAAGTAAAACAAAAAACAAACGAAATGATATAAGATTTTTCATGACCATGGGGTATGAAAAGTTCAGTTTGAATATGGCAATGGCAAATATTGCTTTTTGCCCATTTTGTGGGACAAACTTATATGATTTCTATGTTAAGGATGAATATATTAATGAAATAGAAGGTGAAACTTTTACCCTATAATAAGAGAAAGCCTCGGGAAACCCGGGCTCGCTGGGTTTTTTGCCTATAAAGCAGTAACCGTATCAAATGTCCATTCTATCCATTTTCTATACGGTATGGACGATGAGCGTATAATGAGCAGATACACAACAAATTTTAATCTTGATATGGTGCGTGTCTATGCCGGTGGAGATTATGAAGTTTTGAAGAGATCTGACGGTAGTAATTTGAAAATTCATTACCTTAGCAGTGGAGATATAATGATACAGAATGGAGAA
>DASRMZ010000307.1:0-2802 GCA_035647675.1 Thermoclostridium sp.
AGTTTTGACATTTAATGCTGATGAACACAAGATTTCACTTGAAAAAGGGTTATCACCTGGGAAAAGTGATATTATAGAAAGAGTTATTGAAACTGATGCTCAGTTGAGTAAAGAAGAGCTCACAGATGTACCTGTGAAGGATTTAATGAAAAAAATCCGTGTAAATAGCAGTGAAAAAGGCGGGGATATTGAAAAATATCCAGCTAAACAAGTAGAAAAGAAAACAGAGCATGCTGCTAAGGAAATAAAAGAAGAGCCGAAAGATAAAAAAGAGGAAGCAAAGCGTATTGCAAGGGAGACAGAGGAAGAGGCTAAGCAGTTAGCTAAGGAAATAAAAGAAGAGGCGAAAGATAAAAAAGAGGAAGCAAAGCGTATTGCAAAGGAGAAAGAGGAAGAGGCTAAGCGGTTAGCTAAAGAAATAAAAGAAGAGGCGAAAGATAAAAGAGAAGAAGCCAAGCGCATTGCAAAGGAAAAAGAGCAAGAACTCAAACAGAGGACTGAGCAGGAAAAGAAAGGTGACAAGGAATGATTTTAGCAACCTAAATAAATAGCGATTTATTCAATAGATTAGCAATAATGTTTAGTATAATGATGAGGGTGACATATTAATAGGCATAAAGGAGCTTTGCTACATGAATAAATATGAATATAATAAATACATTGATCATGCTGTTTTAAAACCTGAGATGACACAGGAAGAAGTTAAGGATGCCATTCAACTGGGGATAGACTATAAGGTTAAGACTGTTTGTGTAAGACCTTGTGATATTGTATTAGCAGTACAAATGTGTCGTGGAACACAAACAAGTGTATCCTGCGTATTATCCTTTCCCCATGGTACTACTTTACCAGAAGTTAAGGCAACAGAAGCTAAAGTTTATATACAACAAGGTGTCGATGAGATTGATATGGTGGTAAATTACAGCTATATTCGTTCAAAGCTATGGCAGAAGGTGGAGGATGATATTAAAGCTGTAACAAATGTTGCAAAGGGGAGCAATGTGCTCACTAAGGTGATTTTTGAAACATCGCAGCTTACAAAAGAAGAAATATCAATGGCAACTGAATGTGCCATTAAAGCTGGTGCAAATTTTGTAAAGACATCAACAGGGTTTTATGGTGAAGGTGCGACGGTTGATGTTGTTCAAACTATGCTAGATACTGCTAATGGAAGAATAAAGGTTAAGGCATCGGGTGGCATTCGTGATGCAAAGCAAGCGCAGGTATTTCTTGATATGGGAGTTAGCAGACTTGGGAACGGATTCTCGTCCACTCCTAATATATGTAGAAAGTAGAAAATGGTTTTGAAAAGTTTTTGTAGGGTCCTGAGCATAGGACTTTCACCTTGTATATAACATGTCTGATGAATTGGAAAACCGGCGAATCCAAAGACTCGCCGATTCACCGTATAAGCTGCAGCAAGTGTTGGGGCGCTCCTCAGCGTAGCCCAATTTATGCTATAATAATATTATTCACAATAATTTGGATGATTATACCGTTTACACTAAATTATATTCACTCCCATATAATTCGACCATTAGTGTACTATTCTACTTATACTAAAGAATAATCACTCCCTAATTAGTAGTAAAATCTAATGAATTTGATTGAGTAAATATCACAAAGCAAATAATCATCCGTTTCGGTTTCCTGGATGATTATGTAGTCTGTTCCGACTCTAACCAGATCGCCTTCGCGATCTACAAACATATTCGTACCAATTAAAAATTCCACCTTAACATGTCTACCAATCTGAGTTTGTAAAAAACCCTGAGTGAAATCAATGTCGGACAACGTGCTATCTACTACTCCGCACCCGGAGGACATAATGCTTGTTCTTGGCTGCATTGTGTTTTGTGGCATCATAGGTTGCATTTGCATTTGTGGTACCATCTGCTGCATCTGTTGAGAAGGCTGTTGAAAGATACTTGTTTGTCCTCTTTGCTGCATCATTGGCTGCGTTTCACATACTTGTGAAGAAGGACTTTGATAGAATGCAGTTTGCTGCATTGGTGGCGGAAATCCCTGGTTGTTTGTTGGCTCTTTCTGTTTTGATTCTGCTGACCGAATTAATGTAGTCCTTACAGGTTGTATTTTCGTTCCATCCTGAATATCAGGACTTATGGGTTTGGCTATATTGGTTGAGTTCTGACCATTCATTATATAAACCTCCAAAATAAATTTTCATATTTAAACTTTATTTCTGCACACATAGCAATCGGTGACGAAATATTAGGATTGACATCTAATATATTTAATCTTAAGTATCTGCATACCTTGGTGTAGGGGAATAAAAACAATGTTCTCCTATTCGATTGAAATAAGACCCCGTCATTGTTTGGGGAAAGTAGTTGCTACAGGTAGGTGAAAAGGGATTATAGTACCATAAACACTCCCCAGCGCCGGGATGTTTGTTTCCTGAAAGAGCCCAATCAGCTACTTCGTAATCCTGCTGTCTTGCGGGAATATTGTAAATATTCTGTGCGTTATATTGACCATAAACCGTTTCCATAGCGCATGTAAACTGGAATCGCTGGAGCAGAACCTTGCGCAAATCTCCTTGATTAAGTTTCATATATTCACCGTAAGGAACATGAACCCTGTTCATTATAACGGTTGCTACGGCTTGCATACCACCCAAGCCTTCACCTTCTGCCTCGCACCTTAGCATACGGGCAAACATTTCTCTTGCTGGTAATGGCATATTTCCACCTTCTTCTGTTATAATATATTTAAAAACTAAGGCTAAAGTATGTTTTCGCTAATATCATATTATGCAAAGCAATTTAGTTGGTTCAATAA
>DASRMZ010000308.1:0-2466 GCA_035647675.1 Thermoclostridium sp.
CCAGGTAGCATCAGCTGACTGTGTAGCGATTGCAGTTCCTACTCCGCTTGACGTCTATCAACAACCTGATATCAGCTATGTAAAAGCTTCTGCTGAAAGCATCGTTCCATACATGCATAAGGAGATGTTGATAGTACTAGAGTCGACTACATATCCGGGAACTACAGAAGAGTTGTTAAAGCCAATCCTGGAAAAATCAGGACTCAAGTGTGGAGTGGATTTTTATCTTGCATTCTCACCCGAGAGAGTAGATCCAGGAAATATTATCTACAAGACTAAAAATACACCTAAAGTTGTTGGCGGTGTTACTCCTGAATGTACTGAAGTGGCTGCGGCTATGTATGAAGCAATTCTAGAAGCATCTGTACATAGAGTATCTTCACCGGCTATTGCCGAAATGGAAAAGATTCTTGAGAATACCTATAGAAATATAAATATTGGCCTAGTTAATGAACTTGCAATTTTGAGCCACAAAATGGGTATTAATTTTTGGGAAGTTGTAGATGCAGCTAAATCGAAGCCTTATGGTTTTCAGGCCTTTTACCCTGGTCCGGGCCTTGGTGGACACTGTATCCCCTTAGATCCTTATTATCTATCGTGGAAGGCTAGGGAGTATGGATTTCATACATCAATGATTGAATCATCAATGATAATTAATGATCGCATGCCGGAATATTGTGCGGAAAGAGCCAGTAAAATTTTGAATCGTTATAAAAAGGCCATGAATGGTTCTAAAATTTTGGTCTTAGGCGTCGCATATAAGCAAGACATTGATGACTATAGGGAAAGTCCAGCGATAAAAGTGATTTCAGAGTTGGAAAAAGTCGGAGCTGAAGTAGTATATTATGATCCTTTTGTGCCAGAATATTGTGTAAATGATGTTGTGAAAATGAGCGAAACAGAATTGACTGCTGAATTACTTGCAAGTGCTGATTTAGTTGTTATTACCACAGCTCACACAAAGGTAGACTACGATTTTGTGCAAACACACGCCAAAGTTATTTTTGATACAAAAAACGCCATGAAATCAGTTAAGTCACGTGATAATATAGAACTTTTATAAAAAGGAGGATCTGGCATTGACATTAACATATGCAATAATCGGCTGTGGTCGCATATCCCCAAATCATATTGCGGCTGCACTAAGTAACAAGCTAAAAATAGTGGGCTTATGTGATATAGAAACTAACAAGATGGATAAACTCATTGAATCTTTTGAGCTTCCCCAGGATACAAAAAGATATACTGACTACAAAAAAATGCTCGAAAATGAAAAACCTAATCTGGTGGCTATTTGCACTGAAAGTGGCAAACATGGATTTATTGCCTTGGATTCTTTAGATGCAGGGGCTAATCTTATTATTGAAAAGCCGATTGCGCTTTCTCTGGTAGAAGCTGATCAAATTATAGCAAATGCTAAGGATAAAAATCTTAAAGTCTGCGCTTGTCACCAGAACCGTTTCAACAAATCTATCCAAAAAATCCGTGAGGCGGTAGAGGCAGATCGTTTTGGGAATCTTATGTATGGTACTGCTCATATTCGCTGGAACAGAGGTAAAGAATACTACCAACAAGCCTCCTGGAGAGGTACATGGGAACAAGACGGTGGTGCTCTTATGAATCAATGCATTCACAATATTGATATATTACGGTGGATGATGGGCAATGAAATCATTGAAGTTGTAGGCATGACTGATAATTTAACTCACGAATTTATAGAAGCTGAAGATTTCGGCATGGCTTTAATTAAATTTGCCAATGGTAGTTATGGCATAATCGAGGGTACGACTAATATTTATCCCAAAAATTTAGAAGAAACCTTGTACTTGTTTGGGGAAAAGGGAACTGTGAAAGCAGGAGGCAAATCTGTCAACCTAATTGAAGAATGGGAATTTGCAGATAAACTGGATGATCCAGAAGAAGTAAAAGAAAAATATCATGAGAATCCACCTTCTATTTATGGATTTGGGCATACTCCCCTTTATGCAGACGTGATAGAAGCAATACTAAATGATAGAGAACCTTATGTAACTGCCGTAGACGGCAGGAATGCACTTGAACTGGTGTTAGCTATATATAAATCTGCAGCTGAAGAAAAAAGCGTTAAACTACCGCTTGATACAGTCAGCACATTAGATTTCAAAGGAAGATTTGATAAATGAGTTTTTTCGTGCATGAGAGCAGTTATGTTGATGAAAACGTAAGCATTGGCAAAGGCACCAAAATTTGGCATTTTTGCCATGTCCAGGAAGGTGCTGTTATCGGTGACAACTGTTCCCTGGGGCAAAATGTTAATATATCAAATAATGTGAAGATAGGTAAGGGAGTAAAGATCCAAAACAATGTATCTGTTTACGAAGGTGTGGAGCTTGAGGACTATGTTTTCTGTGGACCTTCAATGGTTTTTACTAATGATTTAACTCCAAGAAGCAAATACTCTAAAGGGCCGGAGCAGTACAAGAAAAC
>DASRMZ010000309.1:0-12726 GCA_035647675.1 Thermoclostridium sp.
CTACAATTATATATAATAAAACTGTTTCCCAAATGATGCTTAAAGACATGAACTTCCTCCAAATTGAAAATAAAGATTTAAATATTTCTATTCTCTTATTTTCTCTACTTTACTATTGAATATTCAATATAAGGATTTGTAATAGTGTTGTGTGTCTGTTTTCCTTATATTGCACAGCTATCTCTCAAAATATTGAGAGAGTGAACAATAACCCTCGTGTCTGTTTTTCTTGCGCAATTGCTTCCAATGTAATAATATATAAAAAAAGGGAAGCTTATTTTGGAGGGGAATATGTATTATATCGGTATCGACTTGGGTGGAACTAATATTGCAGCAGGCATATTGGACGAGAATTTAAAAATAGTTATTAAAGGCAGTGTTCCCACGGGAAATGAAAGGGAATATCCGGAAATTATTAAAGATATGGCTCAACATTCATTAAAACTTATCAAAGATGCGGGGTTGACAATAGAAGATATTGCATACATAGGAATTGGTAGCCCTGGAGTTTGCGATAGAGAAAAAGGGATTTTATTATATGCGAACAATATTGGATTTATAGATGTGCCAATGGTAAGTGAAATGCAAAAATATATATCATTGCCCATATATATAGAAAATGATGCAAACTGTGCAGCGTTAGGTGAAAGCGTTTCAGGAGCAGCAAAGGATGTATCTGATTCGATAACAATAACTCTTGGTACTGGAGTAGGCGGGGGTATTGTCATGGGCAACCGCATATTTTTAGGTTTTAACGGAATGGCAGGAGAGATAGGACATACATCCATTGTTCTAGATGGAGAAAAATGCACATGTGGAAGGAAAGGGTGCTGGGAAGCATATGCTTCTGCAACTGCGTTGATAAGGCAGACAGTAAAAGCGGCAGAAGAAAACCCTGATTCAGAAATAAATAAGCTTGTTAATGGAAATATGAATCAAGTAAATGCAAAGACTGCATTTGATGCAATGCGCTTGAACGACGAGACAGGGATTAGAGTAGTAGATCAGTACATTAGGTATGTAGCTGAGGGAATTTCAAATTTAATGGTTACATTGCAGCCCGAAAAGGTGGTTATAGGTGGTGGAATTAGTAAAGAAGGAGAAACACTTTTAAAACCACTTAGGGAAAAAGTAAAAGAAAGCTTATATTATAAGAAGGATGATGTGCCTCAAGCGCAAATAGTTGCAGCTGAAATAGGTAATGATGCAGGAATAGTGGGTGCTGCTATGCTGGGCTTACAAGGTAAAATATAGTGCCTTTAAAAAGAATAAAACTTGTAATTGAATATGATGGCTCCTTCTTTCATGGATGGCAGATACAAAACAATGCAAATACTGTACAGGAAGAATTAGAAAGAGCTATATATAAAATAACGGGTGAGAAAATCAGAGTGGCTGGTTCGGGAAGAACTGATGCTGGCGTTCACGCTTATGGTCAGGTAGCACATTTTGATACTAACTCCAACATCGCCCCAGAGAAATTCTCCGATGCACTAAATTATGCTCTCCCTTCGGGTATTGCTGTTATAGTTTCCGAAGAGGTTTCCAAGGATTTTCATGCTAGATTTTCTGCCACAAGAAAAACTTATAAGTACAAAATTCATAATAGAAGAGCTCGTTCGCCCATTATGGAAAAACGTGCTTGGCATATCCAGGGAATGCTTAATGTTGACAACATGGATAAGGCCGCAAAGGATTTTATTGGGCTCCACGACTTTTCTGCATTTTGTTCAAGTGGTCATAATATTACTTCATTTGAGCGCAATATATATATTTCCCAATGGGCAGTGGAAAATGGTTATCTTACTTACACTGTGTCAGGCGATGGGTTTTTATATAATATGGTTCGGATAATGACTGGTACAATGGTGGATATTGGTATGAACAAAAGACCAGTGGAAGGTATTTTAGAACTATTGGAAAAAAGAGACAGGAAATTAGCAGGAATTACTGCACCTGCGCATGGGCTTTACCTTATAGAAGTCAATTATGGCCTGTAGTTTAAGCCATAAGGCGGGATATTGCATGAAAAACCCAACATTGCAGATTGCAATTTTGGTGTAAAGGCTTTTGTAATGTAACATTGCAAAATGCTTTGGTAAGCGTTATGCTGTTTGTGTTAAAATACTATTGAAAAATATTATGATGAGGGATGCTAAAGTGAAATTAACAGCTAAAATATATAAGGGAACAGCAATAATTATGGAACAAGAGTCCGTATTAAATGGCCAAGGTGGCTTCCAAAGTCAATTAGAGCATTCTTTGATAGAGCTGTGCAAAAATATGGGCATATCTGTACCCATGTGGCTCGGGAAGAACACAAGAGAATTCGCAAGGTTTAAATGGACGGCATTTAATGCAGATCAATTTTATGAGCAGGTAAGCTACGATAGATTTGAAATACGTCTCGAAGAGGTTTTATAGCTTTATTCATACGGATTATTTAAGCTACATCACAAAAATCATAATTAAAATAAAGTGAATGTTTTATAGAAATGTGATACAATATTTTGTGTTAGATTCACCTTAGGTGTTATGAGCTGGTAATAATTAAATAATAAGTCTTTGCCTCCTTTTGAGGCATAAAAGCGAGGAGATGTTATTATGGATCTATTTCAAAAATGTTCCGATTACACGGCAGCAAAAGAAGTAATGGCTGCAGGTGTTTACCCTTATTTTCACCATCTTGAGACGAGACAAGATACGGAAGTAGTTATGGAAGGCCAAAACATTATTATGATCGGATCGAATAATTATCAAGGTCTTACATCCGACAGTCGTGTAATAAAGGCTGCAGAAGAAGCGTTGATAAAATATGGCTCGGGATGCTCAGGATCACGTTTTTTGAATGGGACTCTTGCTCTTCATATTGAATTAGAAGAAAAACTAGCGGAATTTTTGAATAAAGAGGCAGCCATAACCTTCAGTACAGGATACCAAAGCAATTTAGGCATTATTTCCGCAATTGCAGGACGAAATGATTATATTGTATGCGACAAAGAAAACCATGCAAGTATATATGATGCCTGCCGCTTAAGCTATGCGAAAATGGTAAGATATGAGCATAGTAATATGCAGGATTTAGATAAAGTGTTAAGCGAAATTCCCGACAACAAAGGAATTCTAATTGTAACGGATGGAGTATTCAGCATGGGAGGGGACATATGTAATCTTCCTGAAATTGTTGAACTTGCAGAAAAATATGGTGCAAGGGTTATGGTTGATGATGCGCATGGTCTTGGGGTTATCGGTGAACGTGGTAGAGGAACTGCCGAATATTTTAACCTTGAAGATAAGGTGGATATAATAATGGGAACCTTTAGTAAGTCACTTGCAAGCCTTGGTGGATACATGGCTGCCAGTGAAGATGTGATTCACTATGTTAAGCACAATTCACGTCCCTTTATGTTCAGTGCTTCAATACCACCATCAAATGCCGCCGCCGCATTAGCAGCTCTTGAAATTATTGAGCAAGAGCCCCAGCGTATGAAAGATTTATTGCGTATATCGGATTATATGCGGAAGGGTCTTCGGAAAATAAACATTCCAATTTTAGAATCACCCACTCCAATAATACCAATCATGACTTACGACACCGATAGAACATTTATAGCTACAAAGATGCTTTTTGAAGAAGGTGTCTATGTCAATCCTGTAATAGTTCCAGCAGTAGCCCCCGGGCAATGCTTGATACGTACAAGTTATACAGCAACTCACACCGAGGAGCAAATGGATCGGGCTCTAGCAGCGATAGGAAAGGTCTTCCCACAGCTTCCTCCAAGAGACGCAAAATAAGAGAATAATAAATCATTTAAAAGGGACTATAAGCTTTCTTACAGTCCCTTTTCATATATGCATGTAACGCATGCATGATAAGTTCATCATCTATTTTTTAAAAGCATAAACAAACAGCTCTTTTTATCTTGCCCCTTCCAAATGTGCAGACAATATTTGGAAGGTTATTGTATGACGTTGCATATTTGTGGTAAGACTATATATTGCAAAAGCATTCAGTTAGGAATGATTTCAACCTTTATTTTATCTGCTAAAAGGCTGCGCAGCTCAGTATAAAATTTGTTTTCCTGCTCGTTATTTGATTGACCAAGTGCAACTAAATCAATCCCATTATTTATTGCAAAATTAACTATTGTTTCGGAAATATTATCCGCTCTTAGCATTGTCATATCCGCATTGTATACCTTTGATATTTTGAAAAGATAGTCCAGCGCTTCACTTTCGCTACTATTGTCAAGTATATTCCATGCGTTTTTAGCAACATGCAAAACGCGCAAATTTCCATTTACATCTTTTCGTTTTGAAGCAGCTTTGATGAGCCGCTCACATGTTTTTTGCTTTGTAACGCAAACCAATACATTTTGATATATGTTCAAGTATATCTACCTCTTTTTTATATGATATAAGAAACCAAAAGAAAAAATAAGTAATGTCATCTTCAAAAACTGCCTAGCACCTCGCTACATTATAACAAAAATGTAGTATTGATTTCTGAACGGTTTGTAAATTATTTGTGACTAATATTTCCCGAATATATAAAAGGTAAAAAAGTATATTGCTTGCCGTAAGGTGCTTAGTTATTGAATTTCCCCTAATTGACAAAAGCTAAAAAATATTGTAAAATAATTCAGTGTAGTTGTTCGCAAAATTATATAGGCCTAATTTACATACGTAGAGCGGGGGAACCATTTTTGGGGCGAATTCATTTATGATAGGATATCTCTTTCAATCCGAGCCCGACAGCTAACCTCGTAGGCCGTGAAAGAGGGTATATCGGGCAAACCATGGAATATCCTCCATGGTTTTCGTTGTACACTTCGGAATTCACGTATTTTATCACGAAAAATACTACTATAATTATTGTATCACTACCGCTTATCAATTTAACAGGGGGTGGATTTATTTGGAATCAATTAATAAACGGAAGAATGTTTTAATAGAGGAATACACTTCCATGGCGGAGAGCTGTAATAAGATTGATCCTGAGCTTTACAAGAAATATGATGTTAAAAGAGGGCTAAGGGATATTAGTGGAAAAGGGGTTTTAGCTGGTTTAACTGAAATCGGTGATGTTAGTGCATCTTATACAGATGAAAATGGTGTGGTCATAACCACTCCAGGTAAATTAAGTTACAGAGGAATGGATATAAATGATCTTGTAAATGGGTTCTTGAAGGATGGACGATTTGGTTTTGAAGAAACAGTTTATTTATTACTATTTGGAGAGCTGCCAAATGTGAATGAACTAAATGAATTAAGAACCTTTTTGACACTCTATTCTAAGCTTCCCGAATCATTTTTAGAGGATGCTATTATGAAGTTACCTAGCAAGGATTTAATGAATGTGTTGTCCAGAAGTGTGCTTGCATTATATGCTTATGATGACAATGCAGACGATACATCAATTAGTAATGTCATTAGTCAATGCCTTCAATTGATTGCCCAAATGCCATTGTTAGCTGTATACGGATATCAGGTTTTGGGACATTACTATAAGAATAAGAGTTTGGTTATACATTCTCCAAAGCGTAGGTATTCAACTGCAGAAAATATTCTTCATCTCTTAAGACCAGATTCGCATTTTACACACCTGGAAGCTGTGCTGTTAGATCTAGCTCTTGTTTTACACGCTGAGCATGGTGGGGGAAATAACTCAACCTTTGCCACGCATGTTATTACATCCACAGGAACTGACACATATTCAGCTGTCGCATCATCACTATGTTCTTTAAAAGGTCCAAAGCATGGTGGCGCAAATATAAAAGTCATTCAGATGTTTGAAGATATGAAACGGGAAGTTAGAGATTGGGGTAATGAAGGAGCAATAAGGGATTACCTATTCAAGCTGCTTAACCGAGAAGCTTTTGATAGGGAAGGACTAATATACGGTGTGGGGCATGCTGTATATTCACTATCCGATCCGAGAGCGGTAATTTTTAAAGGACATGCAGAAAAGCTTGCAATTGAAAAAGGCTTTGAGGCTGAGTTTATGTTATATGAAAAGGTTGAAAAACTCGCCCCTGAGGTAATTGCCGAGAAAAGAAGAATTTATAAAGGTGTAAGCATAAATGTGGATTTCTATTCAGGACTTGTCTATAGGATGTTAAACATACCAGAGGAGCTTTACACTCCGCTGTTTGCAATTTCAAGGATAGCAGGCTGGAGCGCTCATCGCATAGAAGAGCTAGTTAATAGAGGGAAAATAATAAGGCCTGCGTACAAGAGCATTGCACCTAATAGAGAATATGTACCCATCAATATGCGTAGCATTAATGATAGTGGTATTGCTTTAAATTCATAGAAATGATTTTGTTCCCAGTGACCAAAAAACGTTTGCTGGGGACTTCTTGTTATGTTCCTTAAAAAGTATTACAATATAGCTATTACTTACCTGGGGGACATTTTCAATGCGTCAAAAGCTTAGGGACTTTGTATTCGCACATTCCAAATACTCTTTTTTACGGCAACTAAAATTTTACTTCCCGCTAATATGCATGGCTGTTATATTGGGCTCGACGGGAACGTTTGTTAATTCTGCTTTGGCAAGGCTTTCATCACCAGTGATATATATATCTGCCTATTCGGTTGCACATAGTTTTATGTCCATGTTTCAAAGCCCATTATATATGATTAGCCCAACGGTTGCGTCTCTAGCTAATAATGCAAACCAATATAAGCAGGTAAAGAGGTTTGCAATAATTATCACAATGATCATAACCTCTATTATGATTATCTTTAGGGTAAGCGGACTGACTCGAGTGGTGCTTAGCAGCGTATTCCATTTAAGCGGAACAACCTTGAACGAAGCAGTGAAGATTTTTTCAATCTTTATGCTGTATCCTTTGGGTTTGTTTATTAAGGATTTTAGCCAAGGAATAATGATAAAGTTTAAAAAAACCTGGCTTATGCCTATAAGCTCTAGTGTGCGTGTGATCACGCTTATCCTATTTGTAGTTTCTGTAGAGCATTTAACTTTCATTCCTACGGCATTACTGGCAGGGGGAATACTAATAGGCTCATTATACACAGATGGACTAACATCCTTAATTGGAATTAAAGCCACGGTAAAAAATGTACCCAAAGCATTTGAAAAGCAAAGCGAATCAAATAACGAAGATTTGGATCAGGAGGCAGAGGGTAATTCCTTAGCTCTTTCTAATGTTTGGAGGTTTTATTGGCCTTTGATTATAACGTCTTTTTTTCACTCTTTAAATTCACCAGTTATCAACGCTTCACTAGGACGTACAGTGGATCCCGACATTACTATTTCAACTTTTTCAGTTGCGTGGGGATTGTGCCACTTGATTAATTCACCTTTAATAGAGTTTTATCAAGTGCCCATTGGATTTATGAAGGCAGATGATTCAAAGTCTGAAATTGCTGTAAAACGCTTTGCAATACTTCTTGGTGTGCTATTTACCGCTTTATTTCTAATAGTCGGGTTTACACAAATCGGGATGTATATATTAACTGTGTTAATTGGTGTTGAAGATAGAATTGCGAACATCGCAAATGATATGATTAAAATAGCAACCATGCTGCCTGTTTTGACAGTGTTAATTCAGTACCAGACGGGTGTTATGATGAAAAATCAAACCACTAAGCCCTTATCAAAAGGCAAAGCTATTAATCTTATAACCCTTACATTGGTCCTGCTTATTTCTCTACTGTTAGGGGTGGGAAACATGGCTATAGGGGGTATAGTTGCTACGGTTTGTGCTTCCTTAGCAGAGCTTACATATCTTTACCTTTCACGCAAACTTGCACAGGCATAAATCTCAAATCGCAACGACGGGTTCACAGCAACCATAGGAAAACAGACCGTAAAGATCCGACACTTTTTTATAATATGGAAATACGAAATTATTGAACACTGTGGGTGATATGCCCACAGTTTCCTGGGAATGCATAAACCCCCACAGGTCACAGATTGTTAATTTTTTGTGTTAATTACAAAATACCCTACAATGTACTATAATATAAATGATACTTTAAGTTTATTAATACATCACAAACGGAAATTGCACAGCAAAAGTGGAGGATGCACATGCAAGAAATACACTTGGTTTTGCCAAATACAAAAGCTGACACCCCAGAAATAATTATGCATGGAAAAGACAAAAGAGGAAATGAGGTTGCTGTTAATCGCAGATACTTTACTCTAAATGGGTTACCATGGATACCTATTACCGGTGAGTTTCATTTTGCCCGATATCCGCATCAGTATTGGAAGCAAGCATTACAGAGGATTAAGGCAGGAGGGCTGGATATAGTAGCTACCTATATCTTTTGGATTCATCATGAAGAAATTGAAGGTAAGTTTAAATGGGATAAAAGCTTTAATTTAAGAAGGTTTGTTGAGCTTTGTGAAGATGTGGGTTTAAAGGTCATCCTTCGAATTGGTCCGTGGTGCCATGGTGAAGTTAGAAATGGTGGCTATCCAGATTGGCTGTATAAGAAAAACATGGAACCAGGAACTAATAATCCGATATATTTCGATTATGTAAAAAAGCTCTATTCTCAGATTTATAGCCAAGTGGATGGGTTGTTATATAAGGACAATGGCCCTATTGTAGGTATTCAAATTGACAATGAATATGGTCATTGCCATGGCTTAAGTGGAGATGCTGGCATGGAACATATGATGGCGCTTAAAAAAATGGCTATGAAGATTGGATTCGATGTTCCCTTCTATACTGCGACGGGTTGGGGAGGAGCTATTGTTGTTGAAGACGAATTTATACCAACCTTGGGTACATATGTTGAAGGCTCATGGGAACAACATATAGACAAAATCCCACCCAATATTAATCATGTATTTACTTCCATACGAGATGATCAATCAGTTGGTTCAGATCTATCCGTATCAAAGGGTTATAAAACAACTTACAATATAAACAATTATCCATTTGCTACATGTGAGCTTGGCGGTGGTATGCAATGCAACTCTCAGCGACGTCCTATAATTACGGCAGATGATACAGGGGCTATGGCTTTTGTTAAGCTTGGATCGGGTGCAACCATGCTGGGGTATTATATGTATCATGGTGGTACCAATCCTGTTGGTGAATTGTCAACATTTGAGGAAAACAGAGCGACGGGCTCTCCTAACGACCTACCCATACTGTCCTATGACTATCAAGCCCCCTTAGGTGAGTACGGGCAGAGTCATCCATCATACCATGCCCTTCGGCGTCTACATTTGTTTGTGAAAAGTCAGGATAGCTTTTTAGCTCAGTCTTACAGCTATATTCTTAATGACAGAAAAGTAAAACCAGATGATACAGCTAAAATTAGATGCGCAGTACGCCACCTGCATGGTTCGGGGTTTTTGTTCATAAACAACCATCAGCATAATTTAAAGATGACGCCCAAGAATAATCTGAAATTTTCAGTAGAAGTTGAAGGTGGGGTTATCACTTTTCCTGAGATAAGTCTTAAGTCGGGACAGTGGAGGTTGCTACCCTTTAATCAGGACCTTAACGGTATATTGCTAAAAAGTGCAACTACGCAACCATTAACCAGCATCTCTTGCCAAACAAGCCAATATTATTTCTATTACGGTGAACCGGAGCAGCATATAGAGTATAGCTTTGATTCACAGACAGTAAAAAGAGTTATATCCGGTGGTATAGCGGTGGAGGATGGATCCCACGTGGTGGTAAAACAGGATTTTGCGAATACAGGCATCTATTTAGAACCAGTAGTACTTGAAAACATGCAGGGAAACAAGGTTTATATTGTTTCGCTGACAAAAGAGCAGGCAAATGATTTCTATTTGTTTGAGCTGGACTGTCAGCCCTATGCATTAATCTCACAGATGGATCTATTTATGGACGGGCAACAAATCCAGGGTGTCCTAACGGGTAAAGACAGCACCGAAATACATGCATTTCCTAAGCTGCCTGAAAAGCAAAAAATTCACAGACATGATGTTAATAAAAAAGTCAGTATTTTCAATCAATATCGAATAAAATGGAAATCTGTAAAGCCGAAGGTGAGTTTAGAATACAAGGGTTTATCAAGGGATGGACATTTACAGTATTTCATTTTAGTTGATGATAGTTTTATGGATGGTTGTAGTGATGTTTTTCTAAACATTGATTTCGAAGGGGATATTGCTCAAATTACTCATAATGGCAAGTTAATGGCAGACTTCTTTTATACGGGTCTGACTTGGCGTATTGGCTTAAAGCGTTTTATTCATCTGTTGAATACAGGTGAGTGGGTTTTAGATATTAGTCCTCTATTCAATGATGCTTATGTTTATCTGGATAAATGGCCAAGGATGATTGATGGAAAAGCATTAAGGCTTGTGGACTATTCAGTTGTACCTGAATATCGAATATTTTGAAAAGTATGTTTATAATTTGCAGTAGGGTTCTTTGATGGCATTTTGCAATGACAAGAGCAAAAAACAACCTAACCACCCATTATAACGGCAATTATTTAGATAATATTAGGGTTGGAGATCTTGAAATGATGTATGATGAAACTATATACTTAAAGCAGGGAAAATTGCAGCTATAATTTTTTGGAAAAGAGAAAATTTAGAAAATGAAGTAAAGATAGTATTCCCAGAACTATGTTTCGAAAGGAACGGTTAACATGATTTTCTATAAGCAGACAAAACGACAACATTGCTGATAGAAAAAAAGCATATGATTGCAAGTAAATGGTAGCAAGGTTAACTAATGAATTGTGAACTACATTGAATATAAATGATAGGCTGCACATACGCAGCAGCCGGTTGCCGAATCACCATATGCTTTGGTGTAAAATACAATAGAAGGGTAGAATGAATGAAATGGATAAAAAAATTGTACGTCGGGTTATTACATATGTAATAGGATTATGGCTTCTTTCTCTTGGAGTATCATTTTCAGTAAAGGCAGAGTTGGGCATATCGCCTGTTAATTCAGCTCCATACATTATCAGCCAAATAACTGGTGTAAGCATGGGAACTTGTGTCATTGTTGTTTTTGCTTTTTTTATGCTACTGCAAATGATAATTCTAAGAAAAGAATACCAGTGGAAGAACTTGCTTCAAATTCTCTTTTCAATATTATTTGGATATTTTGTAGACATCACAAATGCCATAATCAATGGGATTGTTGTGGAGCTATACCCTGTTCGATTGTTATTGCTTGCTATTAGTATTGTACTTATTGCGTTTGGTCTTATGGCGATTGTTGATACTGAGCTTGTCCCGATGCCATCGGAAGGTCTTATTATTGCCATATCGAAAAAGTCAAAAAAATTAAACTTCGCACAGATAAAAACAATATTCGATAGTGTTGTAGTATTGACTGGAATAGTGCTGTCGTTTTGTGTATTTGGGCGTCTTGTCGGTATAAGGGAAGGCACAATTATAACTGCAGTATCTGTTGGGAAACTGATTGGTATTTTGCAGGAAAAAATAAATCTAAAAAAGCTACTATAAGCATATTGAGTGTTATGTTTCACTAGTTACTGTTCGCTACATAATATTTTTGAGATATAGCTGTGCACTAACGGAAACGACGTTATTCACCTTAACAATACATAATATATATGTTAAAATTAACTTTGAAGTATCATAAATTATAGCTTTTAGTCTAATGATTCTATGGTGGTATGTAAAATGCTCATAGAGCAATAATCTACTAAAAAAGGTGGGGGGATTAACATGAGACACAAATTTGATATTCCGGATACAAAAAAAATAAGGCTGATAGTTAACACCGATGCAAAAAATGAAGCAGACGACCAATTTGCCATTGTACATGCATTACTAACACCAAGATTTATTGTAAAAGGAATTATTGCAGCCCATTTTGGAACAAAAAGAACTAATAAATCTATGCAAGAGAGTTATGACGAATGTGTAAAAGTACTTGAGCTTATGGAGCTTACCGATGAGGTTTCATTATATCGGGGTGCTGAAATGAAAATACCTGATGAACAAACTCCTTCACCCTCTGATGGGGCTGATTTGATAATACGTGAGGCAATGGCTGACGACGATAAACCATTATATGTTGTTTTTCTTGGTCCTATAACCGATCTAGCATCGGCTTATCTTAAGGAGCCTGCTATTGAAAACAGATTAACTGCGGTATGGATTGGTGGCGGAGCATACCCCAATGGTGAAAATGAATTTAATTTAGGAAATGATATTGAGGCTGCTAATGTTGTAATGCGTTCGAATATTCCGCTTTGGCAGGTGCCGCGCAATGTTTATACTACAATTAGAGTCAGTATTGCTGAGCTTGCAGTCAAAGTAAAACCATATGGTAAAGTGGGGGCTTATTTATTCCAGCAGCTTTATGATTTTAATTTCGAGCTGAAGGATAATATGCGTTTTCCAAAAGGTGAAATGTGGAGTCTTGGAGATTCACCAGCAATTAGTTTACTTTTAGATTACCATGATTACGGATATGATATGATACCTGCCCCAAGAATTACACCCGATATGAGGTATGTCCATTATCAAGATGAAAGGTTAATCCGTGTTTATAATTATGTGGATTCACGTTTTACATTAGAGGACATGTTTGCAAAACTAAAGCTATATTATGGTGATTGAGCACATGCTAAATACAGCTAAACCATTGAATAATAATCAATAGAAAGCTAATTATTGTGACTGCACTGTAGCGGTCAATACTAAGTTTTAAGAAAGGCTTTTGCAATGTAACACCGCAAAATGCTTCTAAGAAGATTAATAGT
>DASRMZ010000310.1:0-6165 GCA_035647675.1 Thermoclostridium sp.
TCAAAATATTCGTGATTTCTTTGAAAAAAAACATAGAAAAATGGTTGAGATAAATGTGAAGCAGGCATATTTACCTGAGAATTCAATCGTTATTCCCAATCTAAATGGCACAGCTCCGGGATGCATTATAGAGGATGCTGGGAAGACAATAATCATGCTTCCAGGACCTCCTAAGGAAATGCAGCCAATGTTTGATGACACGGTATTTGAATATCTTAAGAAGAGAACCAAGGTAATACTTGTTTCAAAAATGCTAAAAGTTATAGGCATAGGTGAATCTGATCTTGAAACAAGACTTATGGATTTAATTGAAAGTCAGGAAAACCCTACTATAGCACCGTATGCTTCCCAGGGAGAGATAACTGTAAGGGTTACAGCACGCTGCACCCTTCCAAAAGAGGCAGAGGCTATGCTAAATCCCCTTATTGACGAGATTAAACATAGACTGGGCGATCTGGTTTATGCTGAAGATGGTCAGTCACTTGAGGAGGTTGTATTTAGTTTACTTAAAGAAAACGAATTAACTTTTGCGACTGCAGAATCTTGTACGGGGGGCTTACTAGCCGGAAGGATTACAAATGTTTCGGGTGCTTCAGAGGTATTTGAGCGTGGATATATAACATATTCTAACCATGCAAAATCCGAAGACTTGGGTGTTTCTTATGATATACTCAATAAATACGGAGCTGTAAGCAAACAGACTGCGCTTGCAATGATCGATGGTCTTAAGCAAAGATCCAAAGCCTCTGTTGGAGTTGCAATAACGGGTATTGCAGGACCAAGTGGCGGCACTGCTGATAAGCCTGTTGGAACAGTTTACATTGCCTCATACGTTAAAGAAAGAGTTTGGTGTAAAGAATTCGAGCTGATGGGAAACAGAGAGCGGATCAGAAATGATGCTTGTCTGCGAGCACTGGATATGGTACGCAGGCAAGTACTTGGAATAGAGCAACAATAGCTATAGAGGGGATGAACACTTGGGTCGAAGACAAGAGAAAAGCCTGTCGGGAACTGCCGCCCTGGTTATGTTTGCAACACTTATTAGCAGAGTAACTGGTTTTCTAAGGACAGTATTAATAAAAAATATAATGTCACCGCAAGGCTATTCTGATGAATTCATTATGGCTTTTTCCCTTCCGGATTTAACATTTGAATTGTTAGTTGGCGGAGCAATAGCGGCTGCAATTATTCCAATACTATCCTCTAGTATTTCAAAGGATGAAGAGGATAATGGTTGGAAGGCTATTGGAACATTTATTAACATAACGGTTGTAGCCTTTGCTTTGTTAAGCATCGTGTTCTATATATTTACACCGAGCTTTGTAAAACTTGTCGCAGTTGGTTATGAGCCCAACACAGAGCAGTTTAATCTTGTTGTAAAGCTCACCCGTATTCTTCTACCCTCCTCACTTTTTATGATATTGGCTGGGCAGTGCAATGGGATTTTAAATGCTTACAACAGATTTGCTGCAGCATCATTTGGACCAGTTATATATAACCTGTGCGTTATGCTCAGTATTATTATTTTTGGAGCAAAAAGTGTTGAGTTAACTACTTTAGGCGTAATGATTAGCGCACTGATTTACTTTTTTATTCAGCTAGCATTCACGTTTAAACACTTCAAATTATTCAGGCCGAAGCTGTACATAAGAAATCAAACATTTTTAAAGCTTATAAAATTAGCAATTCCTTCTCTAGCAGCCTCAGCGATAGTTCAGGTAAATGCAACCATATCAAAAAGCTTCTCCACTGGCTTTGTGGCAAACAGCGTTACCATGATGTATAACGCCGATCGCACATGGCAGTTACCTCTTGGTATTTTTGCGCAAAGTGTAGGGGTTGCAATACTTCCCACACTGTCAGCTCAATATGCAAAGGAAGAAAAACAAGATTTTAAACGTGTGCTAAATAATGGACTTAGAACTGTATTAGCATTATGCATTCCGAGCACCATGATTTTAGTTATACTAAACAAAGAGATTATGCAAATACTTTTTAAATGGAGCTATATGTCCAATTACGAGGTAATCATGAACGGATTAGCGCTTTTAGCATATGCTCCTGCATTATTGTTTCAATCGGTTGTTGTTATATTAAATCGAGCGTTTTATTCAATTCAAAATACACGAATACCCTTGTTTGCAGGAGTCGCAACCATCGGTATAAATATAGCGGCTAATTTGTATTTTATAAACTTTACTAAATTAGGTGCAGTAGGAACAGCTATGGCGTATGTTATCACTGTTATGGTAAATGCCTTTTTGCTCATTATTGTATTTTCAAAAAAGACGGATCATAAATTGATTCCCGAAAACTTTAAGTTTCTCGTAAAGACCACTGCTACAACTATCATTTCGGGTATAGTTCTGTGGATACTTACCCTTATAATTCCTTTCCCCTCCGAAGAGAGTTTTTCGATGGGAAATAAAATCTTGGAAATATTGTCTATATCAGTCCAACTTATTCCTTTTATTTTAGTGTTTATTATTTGTGCAGTTCTATTGAAAATAGATGAGGTTAGGCGCTTTATTGCATCAATCCTAATAAAAATTAAGAACATACTAGCAAGAGAAAAAACATGAGACTATTGACTTTTATTTAGATGTTATATATAATTTAGAACAGATGTTCGATAAAAGACCGAACAAGCTTCTTGTTCGATTAAGGGGAGGTTGGATTATGGCAACTAGTGATGATAAAAAGAAGGCACTTGAGATAGTATTTAACCAAATTGAAAAACAATTTGGAAAAGGCGCAGTTATGAAACTTGGCGAATCTGCTCACTTGAATATTGACACAATACCCACTGGAGCTTTAGGCTTGGATATCGCTTTAGGTGTGGGAGGGCTCCCACGTGGGCGTATTATTGAGGTATATGGTCCTGAGTCATCAGGTAAAACCACAGTTGCACTTCATGTAATAGCAGAGGCACAAAGAGCTGGCGGAGAAGCTGCATTTATTGATGCTGAGCACGCTTTAGATCCGGTTTATGCAAAAAAGTTAGGAGTTAATATTGAAAACCTTATTGTTTCTCAACCCGATACTGGTGAGCAGGCACTTGAAATCACCGAAGCATTGGTTAGAAGTGGAGCAATAGATATCATTGTAATTGACTCTGTAGCAGCACTTGTTCCTAAAGCAGAAATTGACGGAGAAATGGGTGATTCGCATATTGGTCTGCAAGCACGTTTGATGTCACAAGCATTAAGAAAGCTATCGGGTGTCATTAGTAAGTCAAAAACAGTTGCGATTTTTATAAACCAACTTCGTGAAAAGGTCGGAGTTATGTTTGGCAGTCCCGAAGTAACACCCGGGGGTCGTGCACTAAAGTTTTATTCATCTGTACGCTTAGATGTTAGAAGGATTGAAACATTAAAAGATGCAGGTACTGCCTACGGTAATAGAACAAAAGTAAAGGTTGTTAAAAACAAAGTAGCCCCGCCATTTAGAGAAGCAGAGTTTGACATTATCTACGGAGAGGGTATTTCAAAAGAGGGAAATATTTTAGATGTAGGTGTTCAGCTTGATATTGTCAATAAGAGCGGATCATGGTTTTCATATAAGGATCAACGCCTTGGTCAGGGGCGAGAAAATGTTAGAAAGTTTCTAAAAGAAAACACAGAGATCTGCAATGAAATCGAGTCTAAGGTTCGTGCCCAATATGACAAGGCATTTTTAGAAAGTGTAGAATCTCATGTTGCAGATGATGAATAGAGGCCCTTCACGTTAAAGGTGGGGGGAGATTCAAAATACAATCTACGAGATGAAATATAAATTAAAAGCTTGCCTTATGGACAAGCTTTTAATTTATCAAAGTACACAGCTCTTGCAAAGGAAGTGTAGTTTCCGTTAGTGCACAGCTATAGCCCAAGATATAGGGGGTGAGCTGTAACTTATATTCGTCAAGCTGCTAATTTTGATAGCCACCGATTTGCGAATTTTAAACTATTTATGATATGATAAATTATAATGTTGGATTTACCGTTTTATTTGATATATTGACTATAGACACTGCATGCTCTTTCAAAGAGTGATAAAATTATTAATAACGGGGTGCAATACCTATGAAAATAACATCAGCTATAAAACAAAAGAACAATCCAAATATGATTCAGATCCACATAGATGATTCCTATGCTTTTTCTATTCCAGAAGAGGAATATATACGCATGAATTTATATGAAAAGCAGGAGCTTAATAGTGAAGAAATAAGAGTTATCCGTGAAGAAGTAAATGTTCAATTCGCTAAGCAACGTGCTCTAAGAATACTTACAATAAGATATAGAACTGAATATGAAATAAAAGAAAAGTTAACTAGCTTAGGTTTTGATATAGAATCTGTAGATGCTGCTATTCTACAGTTAAAGTCCATGGGCTACATAAATGACAGGCTTTTTGCAACTAAATACATATCCGATCGATTAAAACTAAAGCCTAGATCGAAAAGAGCATTAAATTTTGAACTCAAAAAGAAAGGCATTTCCCCTGACATCATTGAGCAGGTAATTGATGAGTTTGAAATAGATGAATCAGTCATTGCGTATCGACTTGCTAGGAAAAAGTACGGCAAATATGATATGGATGATCAAAAAATTCAGCGTAGAGTTATCTCTTTTTTATCACACAAGGGGTTTTCATACGAAATCATAAAAGGTGCCATGGAGCAAATGAAAGAAGAACAAATTTGGTAGACGAAGCCTTTGACACTTTGTATCCTTAAAATATAAGGATTCTTGAGTGACTAAACACCAGTCTATTTATAGTTTGTACAGCTATATCCCAAAATGCTCTTTTAATAATTTCATTGATAATTATATACAAAAGCTTTATAATAGTTATAGATAATGAGGTTGAAAAAGCAGTGAGTTGCAATGTGCAATTTGCTGTTAATATGGGTCTCTCGTTAAGCAGAGTAGGTGTTTGCGCGTTAAGTGCCGGGTGAACGGGGAGTTGTCATTCGGACGAAAAGTCTAAGCGACTTGCGGTGCAAGTGTCGCATCCCGCTGTTGCATGAGGGAGTGTTCCTCTTCATGTAGCATATATTATTTACCTCGTTAAACCAATGAATTTTTTGCATGTAACAAAAACATGCTTATTTGTTGGTTAAAAAATATACATGAGGAGGTTGTTTTATGGGTAATAAAAGACATCTTTCATTTCTTGCAAAGATTTCTTCAATGGTTTTGGTTTCTTTGTTTATTGCACTATATGTGGTTCTTTCGTTTTTTAGAATTTATATCACAAACGAACTTAGGATTAGCTTAACGTTTATACCTATCGCATGGGCATCCATTTTGTTTGGTCCCTCGGCTGGCGCCTTAACAGGAGCTTTTGGGGATATATTAGGTTGGGCAGTAAATCCAGTTGGCCCTTACTTTCCGGGATTCACTATAAGTGGTTTTGTAACGGGTATTATTTATGGTCTATTTCTTTATAAGAAGGAAACAAATTTAACACGGATAATTGCTGCATCAGTTTTGATGGTACTTATTGTAGAGGTTGGTTTAAACTCCGTATGGATGAGCATATTAGCAGGAAGTGCATATAAAGTACTTATTCCCGTAAGGCTTGTAAAGGCATTAGTAGCAACTCCTATCCAAGTACTTGTTTTGCATAGTACAGCATACTTAGTGAAAAAATATGCACCTGCAGGCATACATAAAGCGTGACATATAAAAGAGCAATTATTGAAATGACTTAACAGATTATAATACTATAACCTTATCGAAATAACTCTACAAACACAGATATAAAGCTTATTAATCTTTATTTTATAATTGGAAATCATTAACCTCTGTAAGAACTAACATTACCAAGCTTACAGAGGTTTTCTGTTACAATCTTATCTGTTTGCAATTTCCTGCCGTAGAAATGTTCATGCTGTACAAAAAGAACACCTTATATTCAATACAACAAGGCATGTGGGTAGTTGAACCCCAGCAAGTTTTTTGCATAGAATGGATTCTACAGTCAGGCACCCCTGCATCATGGGCGTGAGCAACAGCAGCAGAGGCAGTAAACGTTAATGTTAATGTTAATAAGATTATGATTGAAATTATGCCTGCAATAATTTCTTTCTTCACACCATATCATCTCCTTTTATTTTTTTAATTCCGCCTTGTTGTATTGAAAATAAGGTGTTACATTTTTCTGCAATATCATTAT
>DASRMZ010000311.1:0-11917 GCA_035647675.1 Thermoclostridium sp.
CCTTATATACAGGTATAAATTTTAATGGATACAACGTGTTTCATCTCCTATGTTTTTTATTATCACTTCTTTGAGTATATCTTATTTAAATAACTCTTTTATCTTAACACAATTATAAACTCTATAGAAGAGGCTATCTCAATACACTTAGCGTAAAACACACTTGGAATACCTTCAGGATAACTTCCTGACAAAACCATTAAATCGCAATTAGCTAAGTGTTTTTTTAATCGGAGATGTTTCTAAACACCACAACATAACCTATGTTAACAACGATTTGCTATCCTTGTCTATATAGTCCGTATAACAAAATAATAAATCTTTCAGTTGGCTGAGCTAATAATACATATTTGTTTTGAATAGGCTAGTTTTACTTCATTTTATACTATAGAGAATAGCTTCATTCTCGGTTACAAGAAAAGCTTGCTCGCTATCCAAAAAATGCACATCAATGCTAATACCTGGTAAGGATGTGTTGCTAATTAATTTGCCTGCTGAATTATAAAATAATACTTCGGAACCACAGACTATAGCTGCAATATTATTGTAAACAACAATACTTTGAATGCTGTTATCTAAAAAGTCTTTGGCAATCTCTTCTCCCTTTAGATTGTGAAAATATATCGCATTTTCTTCTCCGTCTACAGCGGCAATAAAACCATTGTCTTGAAACAATCCTGCTGCAACAATACTACTTTGAAATTGATGGGAGTATAACATATCCAAGTTCGTGTCGTAACAAAGGACGGTATCTTTGCCTGCGGACATATATGTTTTGTTATTATTATAAATAACAGGGGACAATCCCTCAATCTCAGTATTAGCTATAGGATTTGTTAGCAAGGTACTGTCATAAACTCGAATAATTGTAGAAATACTTGTAGAATTAGTTCCGAGACCATAAAGAATAAAATACTTCTCATCATTAAATGTACTTGCATAATACGGAAAAAAATCATCAATATAAAGGGCGCCAAGCTCTATACCAGTTTCTTGATCTGTAAAATATATCGTTCTTTTATACCCTTTAGTGCTAACCGAGATAAATAATAAATATTTGTCAGTAGCCTTACCAAAGGCTATTTCTTCATCCACCTTATCCCTTAGTATAACTCTGCCATTTTCTATAACCATATATGACTTGCCACTTTTCTCATAGACAAGTATCCACTTATCATTTAACGTAAGCACAGGCTGTCTCATCTCATGAGCATAATACCAAGCTTCTTCACCATTAGCATTTAGTAATCGTATGTCGCTATTAGTGAGCACAAGCAATTTACCCTGATATTGGGCTGTATCGGTAACATTGAAACCCGCAAGGCTAAATACATCACTACTTTCCACTGTCTCATTATTATTTAATTGTTCAATAAGGTTTTGAAGATTAAAAGTATCCCAGCTGATTGCAAAATCTTTGTTCATAGAAATTAAGACGGATAAAAACACAACCGCTATTAATCCAAATAATATAATTACTTTTAATCCCATACGATTATTATTTACTTTTTGCTCTTTTGTCATTTGTACCCCTTGTCATTTGTGCATCAGAATTCTACTATTTATATATCAAGTTTAAAAGCTCTACAGCTTTTGTATAAGGGCGATCTAGCTCCATTTGCAATTCTTTAAGGTCAATATTTAAATGTTCTCTTGAAGCTTCATCCAATACACCTGTTATTGGAATTCCTCTTTCCTGCTGGTATTTTTTCAGCTCATCACATGTATTGGCATCCAGAACATTATCTAAAACATCAATTGAATATCCTTTAACTTTTAGTATTCTTTCAGCACTGTAAACATCATTACTCACGCCGTCTAAATCAATAATAGTTGATGAATTCAGTGGTTTTATTGCATTAATATCCAGTCCCTCAATAAGTTCATAATCCTCCACAATAAAGTCCGGAGTTAATCCAATACCATGTATCATTTTCCCATCCCGTGTAAGATAATGACCTGTTGTTATCTTTGTCCAACCAATAAGATCGTCTTGATAAACCTGAACATTATGCTTATTCATCCATTCGTAGCCTTCTACAATACTTTCACCATACTGAGCTTTATATTTCTCATACACACTGGGCTTTAAGATTGGGAACACATTTTGAAAAACACCCTTGCCATAGGTTTGAGTTCCGACTAAGAAACCATCGGATGATTCCTGTATGGCGCTTGCAAGAATTTCAGATGCGCTTGCAGTATTATTGTTTACTAATACTGCAGCTAAGTACTTCGGTTCATCAAGGTTTGACCTGTAGACAACATCAACTGTTTCCTCTGATTTAAAGTCCAATGTGGTGATTATTCCTTTATGTACTATTTGTCTTGCAATATTTACTGCCTGACCTACCTCGCCACCTAAATTGTTACGCAGATCAATAATTATTTTCTTAATTTCTCTGTTATCGGCTTCATCCAATGCCTGTTTGAAAAAATTAGAACTATTGCTACTGAATGAATCAAGCTTTATATACATCATATTATTCTCAACCCACCAAGTAACAGGACTGATATTTACAACAGATCTTTCAATATTAAAATATAATATTTCGTTAGATTCTTTTCTAATAACTCCTACCTTAACAAATGAACCTATCTCTCCTCTAATAAGATTTGCAATATCCTGAAGAGAAAAACCCTGCACATCCACATCATCAACACTAACAACGATGTCATTAATTACAATACCTGCACCTTCAGCAGGAGAGTTTGAAAAAACATTTGTAATGAGTGCCCCCTCAGCAGCTTCCATAATTTCTACACCAATACCCTGATAATTAGCTTCCATGGTGTCAAAAAACACTTCCGCCTCATCCATATCATAGAAGAGTGTATATTCGTCCATTGAATCGAATATTCCACGCAAAGCACCTTCAATTAATTCTTCCTCGGATACATCTTTATAGTATCGTTCCTGAACCATTTCAATAACACTATTAATGTAATCAGAATAACCGTCCTCGGCTGCATTAACTGGAACTATATATATGGTAGAAAAAACTACAAATAATAATAAATAAGAACAAAACTTTTTATATTTAAACATAATTAACCTACTTTCTGTTCCAATTTTAGCACTGTTACATATTACATGCAATAAATTAGTAGCTCAAGCATTTTGCGATGTTTGTTACTGTACACTCTATATATTTTGATATATAGTTGTGCACTAACGGAAACTACGCTTCATTTGCGAGAGCTTTAGTTCAAAAACCTTTCACGATAATCTGTTACTAATTCTTCCCCCATATATTCAATTAGGTCACATAAAAAAACAGCAGCTTTTTGGTATGTTAGCTTCTCATTTGGGTGAAAATAACCCCTGTTAACTCCTGATATTAAACCAATACGGTAAGCAACATCAACAGAATTTCTTGCGTAGGTTGGAATATCATCGTTGTCGATAAATGGTGTTATAGCATTTGGGTACGAGGAAAGCCCTTCAAGACCGAGTGCACGAATTACCATTGTAACAACCTCTGAAGAAGTTATATGCCGCTCCGGCGAAAAATATGAATTGCCCGTGCCTGCAACTATGCCACGATCATTGGCGGTTTTTATATCTGCATAAAATGCATGGTCTGTCTTTATATCTACAAAAGGGGATACCTCCGGTTCTTTTGAACGAGAGCGCGAGCTTGTGGTTGTTCTTTGCCTAACTATTAAGTCAGGATCTTCAGGAATATCCTTTAAAGCCCTTACCAGCATAACTGCAAACTCACTACGTGTTATAAATTGTTCGGGGTTAAAATCCTCCCCTGTACCAGGGATAACGCCTAAGCTATAGAGAATCTTCGCTGATTCTTCAGCCCAATGTCCTTCTAAATGTTTTAAATCTGGCACCATCAGCCTAGTCATTGTTGGTTTAGGTTCAATCCCCATCTTTTCACTATAGTTTTTTAAAATTCCAGTTGGATTCCCATTTGCGTCAAGCACAGGTAATTCTACACTGTATTCTAATACGCCTTCTTCCCAGTTCTTTTCAACATATCCACCTTCAAAGCTAATTTGAAAGGGCTGATTTTCAATATATTGGAACCCTTTTTTAGACACATTTGATATAAATACTTCGCCAGCTCCTCCCCATTCATTTATTGAACTTTCTGAATTGGGCTGTGCATAAATATATACATCCACTATTCCTGAATTTGCTGAGCTCCAATACTGATCATAGCCATACTGTGTGCCTGTCATCTCAACAGTAATTTTTCCACCATTATTGTTTATGTTATAGGTTTTTTTAAGTATATATTCTCCAACATTGTAGTAAACAGCTGGTTGCTTGTCTGTAATACCAGTTCGAGTGAATTCATAATTGTTAAGTACATATGTTAATCCGCCAATTCTTACTATTTCAGTAGGCCTACCTACAAGTTTACTGTTTTCGCGTGTTTGACCATTTTCTGAGGTATCTTGAAATGTATCCACAACGATAACCCTAGTTATTGTTGCATCCTGTTCAACATTTGATAAATTATATGTATAGGTTGTACTAATTTTTTCATTTTTAACACTTTTTTTAACAGTCATTTCACCCTCAAGAATAATAGGAATTCCCGATAAAAAACAAACTTCACGATATAGGTAAGTATTGTTTACAAAAGGATCTACTGAAGATATACCACCCTCATATCCCATAGAACCCATATATGCAAAGGATGCTATAGGCTTTGCTAGCATAAAAAAAAGTAAAATTAGCGATAGTATTTTCTTTGATTTGTTAGTTTTTCTCATGTAATCCCCCATATTTTAATAAAAGGCTTTTGTGATATAGCATAACAAGGTATTTAATAAGATTCTGCCAACACAACAAAAGCGTCGTCAGCATGCTCAGATTTAATTACCGTTATGCTATCACCCTTCTCTAGCTTTGAAGCATCAATAATTTCACCGTTCTTAACAAAAACAGTATTTGCATTCAAAGTGAATTGCAATTTTGTTTCAAGTTCCCAAAGCGAAAGTTCGTCATTGTAACAATTCCCATCCCTAATGACTATTGCTGTAGCAGGAGTAACAATATGGTTGAAGGAATCTTTCTGAACACCAATCAATTCTTCAATCCTTCCTTTACATACTACATCTCCGTAAGGTGCAGTGCTTATAAACATTGCTTTGCCATTTTGCGCAAGGATGTATACCGATCTGTTTTTATAGCTTTCATCTCCTACATCATCAAATTCGGGTAGATCTATCCTTCCACCATCGTCAAACACATGTGTTAATAATGGATCCAGTGTTAAAGTTTTTTGGATATTATGAAATTCCCAATTAGGAGATATAAACTCTGAAAAGGATTCAACCGTCATACTGCTGCACCAGTCAATGTTAGATATTCGCCCACGAATTAGAGAAAATCCGGTGTCTTTGACGGGTTCTTGTATATAAATCACATTAGCCTTAACCGAGCCATCAATCGTATTACTTGTAGCTATATAAGCTATATCATTACTTTGAATTTGATTTGGGCTTATCATTTTCCCGCCTTTTAAAACGAGGGAGCTTTTGTCATATGAAACAGGCAGGTTTCTGTTCATAAGTATTAATCTGCCACGACCAGGATCTGCATCAATTATTGTATCTTGTATCACTGCAGAATTCAGGGAGTTGTTTTCCATCACAAGGTTAACTACTGTATCGTTACCGATAACATTCTTACCTGTAGCGATATATATCGTTCCAAATGCCCCTCTTGGAATCTCAGGGTAATAATTCTCGTTAATTGTTAGTTTTCTAGCACCTCGAATATCTATTGTATTCCAAACACCATTTGTGAACCGCTGAATACCTGTGACCATAATACTATTTGTAAATTTGTTGAAACTAGAAAGGTTTGCTTTGTATATGTTATCTACTTCAACCTCTCTTTTAGCTATAGTCACTTGACCGATAATAGTCTGATTTTTGCTTGTTTGAAGCAAAATACGTACATCATCGCCTTGCTTAATGTCATCCCATGTTGCCCTTCTTTTATTTTCAAATATAGGTGTATTGCGCGGAATATGAATTTGTAAAAAATCCCCTCCCTTTACCTCTATTTGAAGCATCCCATTACCTTTTGTTCTTACACGACCATACACAGGATAATAATTATCGGTCCCACTTATTTTTACCATGTAGCCATTATCATCAAGCTTTATAAAAACGCTATCGCCAGCATTTAGCTGTTCAATATCAGATAAAACACCATCTTTATATACTGTAACGTCATCAATGTTTTGATATGAATAGGTTCTATAGCTTGAAAGAGCAGTAGATAAATTTGGCGATGTTCCAGAACCATCTGGGAAGTAAAGAGTAACATACCCTAATGCTGGGTTGTTTTCTTCAAGTATTCCGTTATAAACTCCGCCTTCTTGAAACAAAACTCTGTTAACGCTTTGCATCTCAGTGATAACGTTATTCCTGATTGTAATGAGCATAAAAGTATCTTGTTCAATTTCATTAAAGATTGTACGTGCAGAATCAATAAATATTATACAATCATCGCTAACAATTAAATCATCATACGTACCATTTGATTCAATATCATAAATATCCTCGGTATCCAATAAGCTTACATCCGAATAAGGTAAATCAAGAAGAATGTCAGCATGTATTGTTCTGTTTTGAATGTCTGTAGAAAGCACATGAACCAGCTTATAATTCAAACTATCATTAACAGCAACTGTATTGAAAGGAATAACCGACATTATAAAAATAAACATTGTTAACAACAGAAATTTTAATTTAATATTTTTTATTTTTCTCAAAAAAACCACCCATCCCTGATATAGCATTTTGCAATATAATTTATTTCCAGTTTTGCTGCACAATGTATTGCAGTTATGCGAGAAAACCTGCCACACATATTGTAAAGCTAACCTTTTCTAAAGCAATATCGCAAAAGCATAAATAATATTCTATTGTTTTTATCGGTATAATAGGCGTATAAATGAAGTGAAATACCATTAAAGTATGACAAAGTCACCGGAATACAAACAAAAAAACATATGGAGTGATACTACATGAAAAATATTGTCACCCCGCCTGTTGGTAAAGATACAAATATAAGGAAAAATCAACCTATAAGCCTACCTACACAATGAACTCGGAGGTGAAAATATACCCCAAAATAACAGATTCGGAATACTCTGGTGGTATATTCACAATGTTCACTGAACCCATAAAGGGTATTACATAAAACACAGCTATATATACAACAATGCAACCAATTACTAATCCTAATGCTAAGCCAATTGTTTTATTCGTTGTACTAAGTATACCGCTATAAGAGACTATTGAATTTATAATCCTTCCAATTATTGAAACAATTAGCTTAACAACAATAAACACAACAATGATTGAAACCACTTTAAGAACAGAAAAAACAATTAAGTCAGTTATGGATGTAACTAAAGATTCCATAGCCAGTGTACCAGACTCTAAAGGTTTAACGCTTTCAAACAAATGTGTAAAAATCATATTTTCAGTTAGAAACTGTTCAAAGACAGGGTAGTCTTCTAAAAACTGAGTCGCATTGTTGTTGAATATTGAAAAATCAACTGTCTGGCTAAAAGCAGGAACAGCAAAGCCAGAATAAGCATCTTGCAAAGCCTTTATAACAGCTTCACTAATGTTTGTTTTCTCCATAATTAGAATAGCTAATGGTTCTGAAAATAATACCGCACATATTATTGCAATAATATGTCCTGCAAGACTAAAAACTGTACGTATAAGGCCTTTTAAATAACCCACAAATGCACTAAAAAATACAATTCCAATAATGGTATAATCCACCCAATTAAATTTCCATTTTAATATGAAATCCATAAGTATTATAGCTATAAGAAACAAAAGCAATATTACAAGCGGCATTTTATCTATATTTGTACTACGCCGATAATTTCCATATCCGTCCTGTGCCATATTGAACCTCCAAAGCAATTTATTCAAGGCTTTTGTAATACAACCTTAATACTGACTTTTGTAATGTAACATCGCAAGATGCCCTACTTGTAAGTAGTTATTTTTAATAAAATAATATCATGTGTGTGAATTATTATCAATTATTAGAAAATAATATTTAAAAAAAGAGAGTGCTGTTCACAGGTAATCGCCCTTTTCACTTGGAGTTGATATGTGCTAAAATATAATTCAACCAACCACAACAATGAAGCAATCTTTGAGAAATGGAGTGAAACCTATGCCCTTTGACGGAATTGTAGCAACTGCTGTTGCAGACGAATTAGATATAAAAATAAATGGTGGGCGTATTTTTAAAATATATCAACCAGAGCGTGATACTCTTATTTTCCATATTCGAGCGAATAACGAAAATCATAAGCTTCTGTTAAACTGCAATGCAAATTCTGCAAGGATTCATTTATCAGAACTTGAATTAGAAAACCCCTCATCTCCACCTATGTTTTGCATGCTGTTGAGAAAACATTTAATTGGTGGAACTATAAAAAAAGTTGTGTGCGAGGGTTTTGAGAGAATTATAAATATGTATATAGAAGCATCGGATGAATTGGGAGATAAAAGTACAAAAAAAGTTATCATAGAAACAATGGGTCGCTATAGCAATATTATTTTGGTCAATAATAGCGGTAAAATCATCGATTCAATAAAACATGTTGACCGAGATATAAACAGAGTAAGGGAAATAATGCCTGCAAGAGAATATGTTCTACCACCTGCACAGGACAAAACTCCAATTACTGAGTTGGATATAAATAATTTTATTCTGACTATTAAAGATAATACTGGCTCTATTTCCAAAGCTTTATTAAATGAAATCAAAGGTTTTAGTCCAGTTCTATGTAGAGAAGTATGCTTTAGAGCAGGTATTGATCCTGACATTTCTGCAAGTAATATAGATTCTAAAGATAGCTTAGCATTAGCGGATGTATTAAATGATATGATTAGTTGTTTAAATAATAAAAAATACTACCCCTGTGTAGTCATTGACAATAATTCAAAAAAAGTAGTAGATTTTCATTCCTTTGAATTAACACAGTATATAGAATATAAAAGGTTTGATGATCTAAGTCAGGCAATAGATAGTTTTTATAAACTAAGTGCGGTAAGGAAATATATTAAAACAAAAAGCAACGATTTAATTAAGCTTGTAAAGCAAAATATCGAAAGATGTGAGCGGAAAATAAATATCCATGTATCAACCTTAGAAGAAAGCTCTAATAATGATATTCTCAGATTATACGGAGAATTAATAACCGCAAATATCTACATTCTTAAAAAGGGTATGCCAAATTGTAATCTTTTAAATTACTATGATAGTGAAGAAAGCTTTTTAACAATTAAGTTGGATGAACAGTTAACGCCACAACAAAATGCACAACGCTATTTTAAGAAATACCATAAAGGAAAAAACGCATACGCATATGCTAACAAGCAGCTAAGGCTTGCTAAAAGAGAATTGGATTACCTGGAAAATGTTTTGTTTAATCTTGAAGAAGCAAATACTCCCGAAAGTGTGGAGGCAATACGCGAGGAATTAAAAGAACAAGGGTATCTACGAAAGTCAAATAAACGAAGGAAAAGTAGCGTTAAATTACCTCCTCTGTCATTCACCTCATCAGACGGATACCAAATATTAGTTGGTAGAAACAATAAACAAAATGATGAATTGACAATGAAGATTGCAAATGCTAATGATATGTGGTTTCATACAAAGGATATTCCAGGCTCCCATGTTATTGCACAAATGCCAGAGGATATACCTGAGGGAGCACTGTTAGAAGCAGCAGCCCTGGCTGCCTGGTTTAGTAAGGCACGTAATTCATCAAAGGTGCAGGTTGATTACACAAGAGTAAAACATGTAAAAAAACCATCCGGTGCAAAGCCTGGTATGGTTATATATGTTAATTATAAAACAATTATCGTAGATCCTAACAACCCCAACAATCCTGAAGACATGTAGACCCTACCTGTTGTTTGTGACTAACCCATGTAACCTGGGGCATGCTTCGGACGACTTGCCCCTTTGCGGCAAAAGCCATTATTATGGTTACATTGCAAAAGCTGTTATTTAAAACAACCTTTTATATACACGTTTTATATTGTGGTAGATCATTTCTTTGTCAAGAGTTTTATACTCTCCCTTATCATAAAGAATTTTCCCATCAACAAAAACAGTCTCAACATCGGATGCTTGAGCAGAATATGCCAAGTTGGAAACCAAATTGTGCTCAGGCAAGAAGTGAGGTTTTGACAAATCTATTAGAACCATATCGGCTTTAAATCCTTGCTTTATTTGACCTACTGTATTAAAACCAAGTGCTCTTGCTCCATTAACTGTTGCCATTTTGAATGCTTCTTCTGCCTTTACTAACAAAGGATCCATTTTTACTCCTTTATGAATAAGGGCTGCCAAGTTCATTTCCTCCCACATGTTCAGATTGTTGTTGCTAGATGCTCCATCTGTACCTAATGCAACATTCAAACCCTTTTCCATTGCCACAGGCACTGGGGCTATTCCACTTCCCAGTTTCAAATTGCTTCCTGGGTTATGAACAAAGGACACGTTTTTTTCTTTCATAATATTCATATCTTCTTCTGTTACATGAACACAGTGTGCTGCTATAGTGGGCAGATCAAAAAGACCAATCGAATCAAGATGCTGTACAGGTGTTTTCCCATACTGATTAAGAGAATCATTGTGTTCTTTAGCCGTCTCATCAATATGAACATGAATTCGCGCACCAAGCCTTTGAGCGGTATCCCTTATTGCTTTTATATAATTTGGTGCACAAGTGTATATAGCATGGGGAGCAAAAGCAACCCTAATTCGGTTATTATCAGCTTCGTTCCATTGTTCAAATGTACCAATAGCTTCTTTCAATTTATAATCAGCACTATAGTCATCCATATCTAAATCATTGGTAAGGCCACGCGAAAGTAATGCACGCACTCCGGACTCGGAGGTTGCCTGAGCAATTCTGTCAACAAAATAATACATATCACAAAAACAAGTGGTTCCACCTGCTATCATTTCCAGCATTCCAAGCTGAGTGCCCCAGTAAACATCATCATCGTTAAGTTTATCCTCTACTTTGAAAATGTGTTCAAATAGCCATGTTTGCAAATCAAGATCATCTGCATAGCTTCTAAGTAAAGTCATTGGAATATGTGTATGAGCATTAACAAGACCAGGAATCAAAGCTTTTCCCGTACCATCTAATATAATATCCGATGTCGCTTGAAGGTTGTTGTTTTCCTTGTTCCCTACATACGAAATTATGCTCCCATCAGTTTTTACAGTTGCATTTTTAATTACTTTTATTTCCTCATCCCATGTTATTACCGTTACATTTTCTATTCTATATCCCACACTTATACCTCCAATTGGCATTTTGCGATATTGTATATTTTCTGCTCCACAATCCATTACCATTATCCAGCCATGGCTTTAATAAATTATATATCGTTCTCACAATTGATGTCAAAGCAAAAAAATAACCGGAGATTTTAGGCGAGTGTTCATAAAGATACTTTGTGAACCACCTAAAAATGCGGAGTATAAGGCGGACAGTTTCGGCTGTCCGCCTTTTGCTATGCCCTAAATTGCGGCCGGCAGCTCATCATCAAACATCATTTCATCATCCATTCCGTAGAACGCTTCCATAGAGGGGATATCGAATTCCTCTTTGACATCGCTCAGCATTCCAATCTCACGGTAGTGAATCCAAATATCCTGCGGAGCGGTTCGGGAGTATTTCTCAGCCTTTTCGCCCACCACGACTTTTGCGATGAACATGCGAAGCAGCTCCGGCGTCAGCTCGGTAAAGTCAGAAAGAAGAAAAATTACCTCGTCCACTTTTTGTGCTGCCGCTTCAATCGGTTTGAGCAGTTCCCAGAGGAAGGTTTCTCTGTTAAATCCAAGAAGCAACTCCCGGCTTTCGATATCCCTGCC
>DASRMZ010000312.1:0-8050 GCA_035647675.1 Thermoclostridium sp.
AAAAAAGACAGACACGGGCATTTAGGTTTTATAAGCATATTAAACAATGTGCAAACAGCTTGGATAGAGAAAAGAGATGTTCTTGAAAATGCCGGTAACCAAATAATAGATGCTGTGTATAACGAAGATTATAATGAGCAAGCAAGCTTAAACAAGGAGATAGTTCATAATGCATATCAACAACTTGAACGCTCTTTTGACCCAGAGTATGGCGGTTTTGGGCGGGCACCTAAGTTTCCTACACCGCATAATTTGCTTTTTCTGCTTAGGTATTGGTATGCAACAGGAGAAGGCAATGCTTTACGTATGGTGGAAAAGACGCTGGACTGTATGTACCGAGGCGGAATATATGATCATATAGGCTTTGGTTTTAGTCGTTATTCCACAGATAGATATTGGCTGATCCCTCACTTCGAAAAAATGCTATATGACAATGCTCTGCTTTCCATGGTTTTTGCCGAGACGTACCATGCGACAGGGAATGACAAATATGCACAAATTGCAAAGGATATTTATAAGTATATACTACGTGATATGACTTCTGACTCTGGTGCATTCTACAGTGCAGAGGATGCCGACTCTGAAGGTATAGAAGGTTTATTTTACGTATGGGAGGCTAAAGAAATTATTTCAATTCTCGGTAAGGAAGATGGCAGGCTTTTTTGTGATATGTTTGACATTACTTCTTCAGGTAATTTTGAAGGTCACAATATCCCGAATCTGATTCATACAAAGGAAATAGATGTTGATTTCATAGAAAAATGTAGAGGAAAACTCTTTCATACCAGAGAAAAGCGTATACACCCTTTCAAGGATGATAAAATATTGACATCATGGAATGCACTAATGGCTGCTTCTTTTGCTATTGGTGGTCGTATTTTAAAGGATGAGTCTTTGGTTGATGCTGCAAAAGAAGCTATATCATTTATAAATAGCAATTTAACAAGACAGGACGGTAGACTACTTGTTCGTTTTAGAGATGGGGATGCTGATATTTTGGCATTTCTCGACGATTATGCCTATCTGCAATGGGCTTATATTGAATTATATCAATCAACATTTGAGCCAGAATACTTGGAAGATGCTATTGCAATAAACGATGAGATAAACAGACTCTTCTTGGATACTGATAAAGGTGGTTTTTTCCTTTATGGTCACGATGCCGAAAAACTTATTTCCAGACCAAAGGACGCTTATGATGGAGCTATGCCTTCGGCAAACTCAGTAATGGCTATGAATATGGTCAGACTTGCACGAATTACAGGAGATATACAGCTTGTAGAGAATTACGAAACACATATTCAAAGTTTTGGCAGGCAATTATCTTCATCTCCTCTTGGTTATATTTATATGCTAACTTCTTTCTTAACCTACACCCAGCCCTCACAGGAGGTAATTCTTGTTTCTGGGACATACAAGGACTCTTTATCGCCTTTTATGGATGTTCTACATGATATTTTCCGCCCTTTCACAACCACGGTAGTCTATGATGAAAAATACAAGCAAGATGAAAAATACAGGACAATAGAAAGTATAATACCTTATATCAGTAATTATAGGGCTTTAGATGGTAAAGCACAGGCATATATTTGTGAAAATTTTGCTTGTAAACAACCCGTTTCAGATATAAATGAGTTTAATAAATTAATGTCTTAGCGTGACGTCTACTCTCACTTAAGGGATTGGAGACCTCTTGTTTTCTTTCACAAAAATAGGGCGACCAATAGTCGCCCATTGGTTTATTATTTAATTAATATATTCTTTCGACAGTTCCTATTACAACAGCATTTCTTCCTAAGCACTTTTTATTTCATATAATTGAACCTCTCAACAAGAATTGCGAATGTTCTTAGTTGAGTTTAATAAAAAGTATAGTTCATGCCATTATTGTTATCCCAGTTTTCCGCACTATCTTTAAACACAAGATTTGTATTCAAACCAGAGTTTATAGGTATATCTGCATGGAACGAGTTTCCAAACCGGTTCATGCGAATTGTCTGTATGTCCTGCCAGTTGTTATTGTCCCCATACCCTACCATGGTATATACATCATCAGCTCCACTTCGTGCTAGCAGCCCTTCATATTTTATACTTGCTGTATTTTCTGAAACTTTAGATAAAACTAAACCGCTATCTCTAAACAGTTGATCATCATACTCACTAATGCCTTCAGAAAACTCCTCTTTAAATTCCTGTAGCTTATCACCTAGTTTTTTACTTGTATTTTGTGCTGTCGAACTTTTTTTAGCTTTGTTTTTTTTTGTATCTTGTTCAAAAACATTATCAAAAATACTCATTGTTTATAGCCCTCCTATATTTTTTTAATGTATATTTAGTATGTAACAGAAATCTTTTTTTATGATAGTATTTAAATGTTCAATTCATGATATAATGATTAAATAAGTGAGCTTGCTACATGCAAATCTTATATGCGATTATATTATTTGGGAGATACCATGGAAAAAGTAACTAAAAAAGTAGTAGCATTTGTTTTTATAATCTTTATTACAATAACATCATTAATCTTCGTCTTTAACGAATTTTCTACTAGAAATCTGTTTATTATACTGGGAATTATAATTATTCTTGCGCTTTATTACAAATTCCCTATTCTTACAAAATGGCAGGTGAACAAAGCTTGGCCATACTTATTGTCCATTGTGGCTATATCCTTGTTTCTTCGCATTACTTGGATATACCTTGTACGTGCTATACCAATTTCAGATTTCTACACATACCACTCTCTTGCAACCGCATTATCTGAAGGTGGCATACTTTATGAAAAGTTTCTATCCCTTTTCCCCCATGTTTTTGGGTATTCAAAGGTTCTTTCTGTTATATATTCTCTTTTTGGTTCTAATACAAGTATTGCTGTAATATTTAATATCTTACTAAATCTCGGGATTCTTCTTTTAGTTTACTATATCGCAAAATCATTATTCGATGAAAAGATAGGAATTATAGCTTCAGCCATTTACGCCTTTTGGCCTTCACAGATTTTTTACAACCCTTTAGTTTTAACAGAACCATTTTTTACATTTGGCCTTTTACTTCTTGTTGCAGCATACCTTTACATGGTAAAGCAAGTATCAAAAACCTCATGGAGAATCGTGGGCTTTTTAGCTATAGGCGTGGCTGCAGGTTTCCTAAAGTTCATTCGTCCCGCAACTACAATATTAATTATTAGTTTAGTGATACATTACCTTTTTTTAGAACACAAATACAATATTGATAAACGCGTAAAAACAAAGGAAATACTTTGCAGCTCTGTGCTATGCCTCTTACTAATAGCCTCTTCCACTATTACATCCAGCTTTGTTCTAGATAGCATTGAGAATACTGTTGGTGTTGAAACGGCAAAAAATACATCGGGTTTTTACATTCTTGCTGGACTTAACGTTGAATCGGATGGACGATGGAGCTTTGAAGACTCTGCTATACTTGAATCCCTCATCGCTGAAGGATTCAGCTCCGAAGATATTCATGCTGCTCTTACAGAAATGGGAATACAAAGGCTAAAAGAAATGGATCTGATTACATTTATTAGACTTCAAATCAATAAGAATACCAATATGTGGGGCAATGATAATAGAAGTATAAGCTACATCCAAAACTCAATAGACCCCTCATCCCTTGTTAATATAACAAAACATTCTACGTGGCTTCTTTTAGGTGCTGATGCATACTATTTCTTTTTTCTTGTAACCTCATGTTTAGCACTGTTATTTATGAAAAATGGCACAAAAGAAAAAATCAAAAACGGTTCATATATTCTATACTTGTATACACTTGGAACTGTTGCTGCCCATTTGCTTGTTGAAGTCCACAGCAGATATCACTACTCCGTTATTCCACTTTTGTGCATACCTGCTGCGGTATTCCTTACACAGTTTGACAAGAACCAACTTGTAAGAAAGTCTCAATGAGTAAATAAGTGTGACGTAATAATTGGATTGTCGTTATTTATGCTTTACTGAATCCGCAGCATCATCTTTCCGGCAGCTGACGCTACGAATTTCCAGATAATGCAACCATAATAACATTTTAACTTAGACCCATGATATCAGTAGCGGGAGATTCGGGTGCTTTTGTCGACGACAGTGGCAATGCTTCGAAGGCTATACTGCCAACACTTTACTAATGCGTGATAATGAGCGACCCGTAAGACTTAGACCTCTCACTCAAAGCCTCGCACAACTAAAAGCGCTGTATAAAAGTTTGTGCTTTTGCCACCAAGGAAACAAACCACCCGAAGCGGGACCCGCGTAAATATATGAAACATTATTAAGTCGCATTATTAATATTTTGCATAATATGGTTTACTAAAATGATTTCATAACAAATGTATTTAGCAATTTTATAGCATTTTCTACATCGGCTTTGTCCACCATTTCACACGGGCGGTGCAGATATCTACATGGAATGGATACAGCACCTGTAGGAACTCCTCCTGCCGCCGTATGAATTGTACCTGCATCATTTCCACCTACGCTCATTACCTCAAGCTGATAGGGTATTTCATTTTGTTTAGCACATTCTATTAATGCGTCTTTAACAATTGGGTGGGATATGGTTCTATTATCCTTAATCATGACAGTAGGTCCCTTTCCCAGCTCAATAGACAATGGTTTACACTCTGGTGTATCACCTGTGCCGGTTACATCCACAGCAACTGCAATATCAGGTCTAATGCTATATGCTGCTGGTCCTGCACCCCGAAGCCCAACTTCCTCTTGGACAGTAAAAACAAAAATAACTTCATTGGCACAATCCTGCATTTGTTCGATAAGCTTAATTAATATTGCACAACCTATTCTATCGTCTAATGCCTTTGAAATAAAACGACCGCTTTGCTCTACTGTTTCTCCGTAAAAAACAGCTATATCTCCTGGGGTTATATGTTGGCTTGTTAATTCCTTGCTGTTTGTCCCTATATCAATATAAATTTTGTTTAATTTTAAATCTTTAAAATCCGTCAGGTTTTCCTCGTAACAAACACATCCCATTACTCCATTTTGGAATTGAACTCTTTGACCAACCGCGATGTATGGATTTACACCACCGATATTTGATACACGAATAAACCCTTTATCATCAATATACGAAGCTACTAAACCTATTTCATCCATATGGGCAGCAAGCATGATTTTCTTAGCATTGCCTTTGGCCTTTTTTATAGCTATTAGGTTTCCAAGAGTATCGGTATACATCTCATCTACCTTTGACGATATTTTTTGTTCTATTAATCCTCTAACTTCCCCTTCACAGCTTGACGGTCCGTAAGCACTTGTCAATTCTTTTAATAATGATATCATAATTTACCTCCCTAACGCTTGTGGTAATGTATGCAACGCTTTGCCTACCAAATTGAGCATATTTTTTAGATCATTTAGGTCAAGAACAGAAACAGGTGAATGAATGTAACGACATGGGATGGATACAACTAATGTTTTAACCCCAGCTCCAGAGGTCTGGATTTTTCCTGCATCGTTGCCTCCTGCCATCGTTCTTTTCCATTGGAATGGAATTCCTTCTTTTTCGCTTGTTTTAACGAAATGGTCAATAAGATCCCTATCGCCAATAGATGATCTATCTGCAAAGCTGAGCGTCGGTCCTGCACCCATAACTGTTGAAACCTCATGTTCCTTGACTTCTGGAAGATCTGCACATGTTGTTGTTTCAAGCACAATGCCTACATCGGGCTTGACTCTATTTACTGCAACAGTAGCCCCTCTCAACCCTACTTCCTCTTGTACGGTAAAGCATGCATATAATTCAAAGGGCCAAACTTCCTTTAAAAGCTCCATAATTACTAAGCACCCTGCCCTATCGTCCAATGCTTTTGCTTTTATTCTTTCTTCACCGAAAAATACAGGTTCAGAAGCAAATGCCGCATAGTCACCTGTATTCACAAGCTGCTGTGCATTTTCTTTGTCATTTGCGGCAATATCAATATAAAGACTTTTAAGCTTAACAGCGCTTTCCCTCTCGGCTTTATCTTGCAAATGAATGGACTTGTAGCCAATAACACCAGGTATTTTCTTGTCTCCAACGCGTACATGCTGGCCAATCAAAATACGGCTATCCATGCCTCCGATGGTTGAAAATTTAAGCTTTCCGTCTTCAGTTATATAGGTAATCATAAGTCCCACTTCATCCATATGTGCAGCCAACATCACTTTTAGATTGCTGGTACCATTGCTTTTCCCTTTCACTATAAGGTTTCCTATACTGTCTGTGAAGTGTTCAAGCGATTCACCCGCAAGTTCTTGTTTTATATAATTTCGGACTATATGTTCATTACCCGAAATACCATCTAATCTTGTTAGTTCGGCTAACCTTTCCATGATCCTTCTCCTTCCAAAAAGCGTTATTATTCCTGTACCGTAATCAAATCAAGCTCCATAGCTGAATACCTTGCAACAAGTGTAGCTACATCTTCTACATCAGGTAGTGAAATAAGCTCTGCCCCTGTATGCATATATCGCAGTGGTATGGACACCGTCACCGTTGGAATACCCAGACGGGACACCTGTGTTGCCAATGCTTCTGTTCCAGGATCTCCTGGCTCAATGCTGCGCTGGGTGGCAATTTTTTCTTTTGCTGCAATATCAAATAACGCCTTTGTATAATCGTAATGAAAGGCTGGCCCTATACCTATTGGTACACCTTTGTTAAGTGCAAAACATTGGGATTTATCTCCATCGGGCATATCCCCATGACAAACATCAATCACAACCGCCAAATCAGGGTTTAATGTATATGAAGAGGTTATTGCCCCAAGTAGACTGGTTTCTTCTTGCACCGTTGCTACCACATATATATCATTAGCATGCTTAATTGTCTGAAGCTCGTTAAGTATTAATACCAAGGCAGTTACCCCTGCACGATTGTCAAGACTTCTACCCGAGACACAATTATTTTCCATCCCAACAATGGGTGAGGTAATGGTTACTGGATCTCCTATTGATACCTTTTCCTTTAAGGTACTTTCAGAAAAACCTGTGTCAATAAATAACTCACTTATTTTAAGGTTTTTCTTTGTTTCACTTATAGTTAGAAGATGGGGCGGCTTTGCACCTATAACCCCAAAAACATCTTCATGCCCGTGAACAATAACTTCACTGGCCATAAGCGCCTTAGTATCAATGCCCCCAAGGTTTGAAATCCTTAAAAAACCACCCTTTTCATACCCTGAAACAATCATACCTATTTGATCATAATGAGCTGTAATCATAACGCTTTTTGGGGCTGGAGAATTGCCTTTTTTGTATCCTATTACATTAAAGAAAGGATCAATATATGCTTTATCGCATAAAGGCTCGAAAAATTCTTTCAATCTATCTGCAGCTATGTTCTCGCTTCCCGTAGGCGCATTTATATCACATAGTTGTTTAATCAATGTACCTGTATCCATCTAGCACGCTCCTTTTTTATAAGAACACAAGGTGAGGGTTCTTTTGTGTTAATGCTGCACAATATATTGTGAATGCTTTTTAAAATTTGATACTAACCTTCCACGGGCATGCTTTGATGATTTATTTCCTCCTGCTAGTTATAGTTAGTATTAATTTCCCACTACATATTGTGCAGCTATTATTTATTAAAGTCTCGTTGTAAAAGCCTTTATTATAGGACCTATTGCAAATACAATCAATGTTAGTCTTTTGCTACCTTGTCAACATCTACACCTTCGAGCACTGTTGCACAGCGATTACAAAGTGCTGGATGTTCGTGATGCTCTCCAACAGAGGTACTGTATAGCCAACAACGCTTACATTTTTCACCATCTGCCTTAACAACTGAAGCCTCTATAGAACTAATTGAAGAATCTTGTTCAATAATAACCTCAGAACATATGAATATCATTGCCCATATATCCTTGTTTTGAACAAGAAATTCGTATTCTTCACCCGATGATTTTAATATAACCTTAGCATCGAGAGATGAGCCAATAACTTTCGCATTTCTAGCATTTTCTAAAGCTTTTAATGCTTCCTCTCTTACCTTTATTAGACGATCCCATTTTTCATCAAGCTCAGCATTATCA
>DASRMZ010000313.1:0-12468 GCA_035647675.1 Thermoclostridium sp.
TTTTAAATCAGTGTTTCTCGAAAATGCTTAACACTCATTATAACACTATTTTTGTTTTTTGTGTAATGAAAAAACATATCTGATTTTTCCATTTATTCCATGAACTTCAAGTGACTATTAAGTCCCATGGTTTTGCTCATCCAAAATATCGGTTCTTTTGCAGTATAATTAAACTCAAGCTCTTCATTTTTCATTATAGAATGAAAAGCAATGGGAATGTTAGTTTTTTCGCTTACCTCTGCTGCAAACTCCATTCCTTTTAATATATCTTGGATGGTTGTGCCCTCCATTAGGTGAGAATTGTTAATGATGTAATTAACCTTCATCCTTGATGCCGTATGGATTTCTTCAAGAATTTTTAATGCCCCTGAAACCGTTGTCGTTTCAGGACGAAAACAGTTAATTACTAAATAAACAGATGCTTCCTCGTCTTTGATTTCATGTCTATAGCGGCCAATTACAAGCGAACCTGCATTGTCCCCACCTACATCTATAACCAATTCACTGCCTTTATCCACAAGATATTTACTTAACTCTCCTGTTAGTGCTGGCACATCAACATTTGTATTTGCATACTTTGTAGTAATGACCTTCACGCCATGATCTTCTAATACAGACTTTGCTTCATTACTTCTAAAATAAGGGTTTACTATGTCCATGTCAGCGAAGACAACATTTTCTTTTTGCTGTGATAGGTTTATAGCAAGGTTTATTGATACTTCTGATTTTCCTGTTCCATAATGCCCCATTATTATATGAATTCTTTTCTTCAAATGAATTATCTCCTTAAAATTGATTTGTAAATTGCCTTTAAATTGAGCATTTACGCCCTTACTAAGATTACATTACAAAAACCTTTAATAAATTTACTATTAACAGTATTTTTTTCTACAAGCAATCATGAATTATAGTAGCGTACTTTTCTCTTCCTATATCATACAAATTGTTGCCATACCTATCTATTACCACTATAATCGGAAAATCAACAACTGTAATTTTTCTGATAGCTTCTGTTCCCAATTCTTCAAAAGCAATAATCTGTTGGCTTTTTATTGATTTCGATATTAAGGCTCCTGCGCCGCCTACAGCACCAAAATATACTGCTCCGTGTTTTACCATTGCATCTATAACTTCTTTACTTCGCTGCCCTTTTCCTATCATTCCCGTCAAACCCATTTCAATAAGCTTTGGGGCATATAAATCCATTCTACCACTTGTGGTAGGTCCTGCAGAACCAATTACCCTACCTTCTGGAGAAGGACATGGTCCAACATAGTATATAACTTGATTTTCTATATCAAAAGGTAGGTTTTTACCCGCATCAGCTAATTCTAATAATTTCTCGTGAGCTGCATCCCTTGCTGTATATATTACACCTGATAGTTCAATCATATCGCCCACTTTAAGTTTTTTTATATCTTCACGTGTCAGTGGTGTTTCAATCCTGTGTTTCATAAAAACCTCCTTTGTTTTTTCTTATATTTTTAGTTGTAGTTCACTATACTAATATTTTACGCTATGGCTATGCACTAACGGAAACTGCGCTTCATTTGCAAGAGGCGCATTCCGCTAATGTTTTCCTAATATTGCACAGCTATATATCTTGGCTTACCTGTGAACAGTAGCTATTCTTAGGAATGTAATTAATAGTATATAAAGGCTCTTCTACTGTGACTTGTGGATTCCCGAATTTAAGTCCGTATATAAGGACAAGATTAGCAGGCTTTCTGGGCTTGGGGTGAACTAATCTTACGCTCTTTGGCTCAATTTTGTGCTCACGCATAAAATAAAATATATCTACAAGTCTTTCAGGTCTATGAATCATAAAGAAACGGCCATAGTCCTTTAGCAGCTTTGACGCGATGGAAATAAGAGATTCAAGGGTACAATGAATCTCATGTCGTGATATAGCCTTACTATCGGTTGGATTTATTAAACCACTTCCAACCTTTGTATAAGGGGGATTAGTTACAACAGCATCAAAGGATTTTGTTCCAAACCAATCTGTAGCCTTTAAAAAATCTCCTTCGATAATACTAATCTTATCATCTAGTTTGTTATATTCAACACTTCGCTTTGCCATTTGGGCAACATACTGTTGAATTTCAATACCCGTAATGTGAGATGCTTTTGTCTTCGCAGTTAAAAGTAATGGCAATATACCCGTTCCCGTGCCGAGATCAACTATCTTTGTATTCTTCTCTACGCTTACATAGTCTGAAAGCATAACAGCATCAATGCCAAAACAAAACCCATCAGTTTTCTGTATTATCTTTAGACCATTTATTTGTAAATCATCTAACCGTTCTCCCTCTTTTAGGAAAGTATGAACCATAAGAAAGACTCCTCTGAAAGCATTTTGGGCACTTTACGACATTTAATTTGAAGTTTTTTGCAAGGTTTGTTGTGCTTATATATGAAAGCTAATCAGTACATGTTGAATAGCCAACTGTTATTATGGCGTTTTGTGATATTGTATGTTTTAGTTACAACCTAAAAGCCTTTTTTAGTTATAGAAAGAGCCGGACTATGCGTCTGGCCCTTAGATAGTAATGCCTATTAAGTAATTTATTCCGGTTTCGGAGCATCAACAGGACATACATCAGCACAAGCTCCGCATTCTATACATTCTTCCGGATCAATTATATATTTTGTATCACCCGCAGAAATACAGCTTACAGGACACTCAGGTTCGCAAGCTCCACAATTGATGCAATCATCATTAATATAATATGCCATAACCAGTACACCTCCCGTATTTTTGAAACTATTTTGTTTCCTTTGTTATCCTACAATATATTGTTTTTTATGTCAATAGAGATATAGCTTTTGTTCACCTGAATATTCTTACTAGGTTACTGTCTAATCCCTTCGGTTTACTGTGAGTAATATTCCTGCTAAGTTACTATAATTTAATCCTCAAGATGTTTTAGTTCTTCTTCGTCAATTTCAGCCTCGCGCTGCTTTTGCACATCCTTTAAAAGCGTAACTTCACAGGCTCGGTATTCCCTTAAATCAGGGTCATTATCATTGTCTAGCTTAACCTTCACCTTTTCTTCAAGCAAACTAACATATATTACCGTTCCATTTCCATTGGGTGTCTTAACAAGCGCATCAACCTTTGGTACTCTTTTTAAAAGATCTTCATAGGCTTCTTGCTCATATTTCAAACAGCACATTAGCCTTCCACATGAGCCTGATATTTTAGTTGGGTTGAGTGAAAGATTTTGCTCCTTAGCCATTTTAATGGAAACCGGATGAAATTCTGTAAGATGACTATTGCAACACAGCGTTCTTCCACAAATACCAATTCCGCCCATCATTTTTGCTTCATCACGAACTCCTATCTGTCTTAGTTCAATTCTTGTCCTAAATACAGAGGCAAGATCTTTTACAAGATCTCTAAAATCTACCCTACCATCGGCTGTAAAATAAAAAAGAATTTTATTGTTGTCAAACGTGTATTCAACATCTATCAGCTTCATGTCCAGTTCGTGTTTTTGTATTTTTTCAAGACATATATTATATGCTTCCTTTGCTTTTTCGCTATTGGTCTCAACCTGCTGAATATCTTCATCTGTAGCCTTCCTCATAACCTTTTTTAGAGGGGCAACAACTTCACTTTCATCAACTTCCATTATTGTATTAACTACTTCACCGCATTCTACGCCTCTTGCAGTTTCAACTATAACCTTTTCTCCTTGCTCAAGCTCAATTCCTACTGGATCAAAATAATATACCTTCCCAGCGTAACGAAATCTAACGCCTATAACAGTTATCATATATTTAAACCTCCTGAATTTCCATCAATAATGAATCAATTCTCAATTGAAAATTAACATTATATCTTAAACTATTTCTTAAATTTTCCAGCCTATCTATTTTCTTGAATAGTTTATGGCTTGAATAATGCGAAACAATATCTTTAATACTATCTTCTTTATCTAAATTAATCAACATGTTTTCCATCCCATGTTTATACATAAGGCAGTCTCGATATATAGATAATAGAATATCAAAAACCATCGTGATATCCTCCCTATTATCTAAAATTGATTTGCGAATACTCTCAAACTGCTCAAAATCATTAGGCTTCTCTAAAAGATAGAATATTTTAGAACGAAGGTCTCTAATGTTTCCTTCCTCAATTAATCTGATGGCATCTTGCGGAATACCACGGGAAAAATCAATAATAAACTCCAAGTCTTCTTTTGGTACCGAGTACATAGGAGAAAGAATCCTTTTCATTTCCTCTTTTTTATATGGATTCACTCTTAAATTTACAGTGCGGGATTGCACAGTGGATAGCAATGCTTCAAAGTTTACCGTTAAAAGAATAATTACTACATATTCGGGTGGCTCTTCTAATGTTTTCAAAAGACAATTTTGTGCTTGTACTGTCATATTGTCTGCATCGTCAATAAGGTATACTTTTTTGTTACAATACGTGGGTCTATTCTCAACATCAGATTGTAATTCACGAATAGAATCTACACCAATGGATTGTTTCTCGCTAATTACCTCATAAAAATCCGGATTAGTACCTTCTTTGAAAGTCCTGCAAGATATACATGTGCAAGTTCTACTTTCACAATTATTACAAAGAATATCTTTTATAAATGAAAGTGCAATGGTTCGTTTACCCATTCCATGTGCACCAGAAAAGGCATAAGCATGTCCTATCTTATTTGTTTTAATCAGCTTTTTTAAATGCGAAACCAAATTGCTTTGCCCAATAATATTATCTAATTCCAATTGCCAAACCCCTCTGTCAGCTATTTCTCTACAGTATTATATCCAATATTAAACCGCGTATATCTTCAATTCTACCTATGATTTTTAAATTATCTTTTTCTTGTTTCAATACTTCCTCTGTAAGCTCCTCAAGCTTTGTATTGACTTTCTTAACAGTGGTATATATGCGATGTCTGCCCCTTCTATCCATATGGCTTTCTTTAGAAAACTTCGCAAAGCCCCTGACAGCCTCATCTAAAAACTCTGAAACCATTCTTTTATATGCTTTCAATTCGGCAATATCTACTCTTTCTGAAAGACGGCTGCCCTGCTTAATTATATCATCTGCCAACTGTTTTAGCGACTCATTAAGATTAAGAGAACCCTGCCTTTGCATATGTGAATTAAATGTAGTTGAATTTTTCTCAACGATTTCATTGCTTTCAGCAGGAACTCTATTAGTTATGTTTTTTTGACTTACATTTTGTCTATCTATTTTTAAATCCATATCAAATCACCTATTAAAAATATTTTGTTATAAATTATATATCGGCAAGTAATATATCTGTGTGCTCCTTTATTTCAGAAAATATCTCTTCTATTCCTAAAGAAGCATCGATAGACTTTATTCTGCCTGGAAACATCTTTAATAGTTCAATATAACCTTCATATACTTTTTTATGGAATGAGATGCTTTCACTCTCAAGCCTATCCGGATTGCCACATCTGAGCCTTCTATCAATTGCAGTTGTGGGATCGATATTCATAAAAAATGTAATATCGGGGATTAGTTTTTGCGTTGCAATATCATTAATATTTACCACTATATCAATTCCTAATCCTCTCGCAAAACCCTGATATACATAGCTTGAATCTACAAATCTGTCGCATATAACAGCCTTTCCCTTGGCCAATGCAGGTAAAATGACCTGTGATACCAATTGCGCCCTTGCCGCAGCATAGAGAAGCATTTCAGTAATATCGTTCATATCTGTATTCTGATTATCAAGAATCAAGGAACGTATCTTTTCACTAATAGGGACCCCACCTGGCTCACGTACTGTTATAGCTTCAATATCCCTACTTTTAAGATAGTCCTTGAGCAAGTTTATTTGCGTGGTTTTACCCGAGCCATCCCCGCCTTCAAATGTTATAAAGAATCCTTTTTTCATAAATACACCTTTTTCTCATTAGTGCATTTTGCAATGCTACTTTTGTTCCTTTGTACAATGTGTCGTGGTTATGCATTAAAGTCTCTCAACACATACTGTAAAGCTAATATTTATTATTGTTACATTGCAAAAGCCTTCACTAAATATGATTTATACACGTCATTACTCACATCTATAATATCTTTTCTTACTTTGATTATCAACTTTATATAATTTTCACCAGAATGGTTCCGTCCTCATCCACCAGAAGTCCATGCACATCAAAACCCGCCTTAAGTAACTTTTTGAGTTGTTGAATATCTTCATCTGTTATTGTCTCACCCGGGCACAGTAAAGGTATTCCAGGAGGATACGGAGTAACTAAACCTGCACTTACACAGCCCTCAGCATCTTCTATCGCCATTTGCCTTGAGGAGCTTAAATAATTATAAAGGTCAGGTACACTGTATTTTTTATTATTGCTTCGGGTGTACAGTGAATTGTTGAAAAATGTTCTGGTGCCGAGCTTTATTACACTTTTATCGATTTTAATTAATGCATTTCCTATTCTTTCTATATCATCCAAGACATCAGCCATTGTTAAAATTAAAACTACATGATATGTATCACACATTTCTGCAACTATACCATATTGATCATAAAGGCGTTCATATAGCTCCAACCCAGTAATATCAGCAAGGCTTGTGTCAATAACAATTCGCGTAGGATCCCTTTTAAAGTCATTAACAATATCAGGAACAATACGTAAGCTTTCCATCGCCATAAGTTTCCTTTTTTCTTCATCTAACTTAGATAATAATTTATCATATTGGACAGCACCATTTGTTTTGGCTAAATCACGAGCATAATCCATAGAAGACATAATAATATATGAAGGGCTTGTTGTAGTAATCATCGAAATGGCTTGTTGTACTTTTTTATCATCAACCCGTTCACTTCCGATATGCAAAACAGCTGATTGAGTTACCGCTGGTAGTGTCTTGTGGAAACTTTGAACACATATATCTGCGCCTTGCTCTAATGCTGTTTTAGGTAACAAGTTAGAGAATGCAAAATGTGTACCATGGGCCTCATCTACCAAAAGAATTTTTCCTGCATCATGTAAAAGTGTTGACAATTCAGCAATAGGCTGACAAATACCATAATAATCAGGAGTTGTGACAAACGCACCTTTAACATCTGGATTGCTATATAGAGCACTTTCCCACATGTCAAAGCTTGCCGGAATGGGTAAATTATATTCATTATTATATTCTGGCATAACAAAAATAGGCTCAACACCATACAATATTAAGGCATTTATAACAGAAATATGGCAATTTCTGTTCAAGAGAACCTTGTCACCTTTTCTAAAACAAGAAAGGAAGCATGCATGTATACCCGAAGTTGATCCATTTACTAGAAAGTATGACTTTAAAGCTCCAAATGCTTGACTACACAACTCCATGCTATTAAATATCGCATCTGTAGGATTGTGAAGATTATCTAAACCGGGAAGTTCAGTAAGATCATAATTAAGCACATTATCTTGAAAAGTATGATTAAAACCCACTCCCTGTTTGTGTCCAGGCATGTGCATATTAATTCTGTCTTTTGAAATATGATTGTTCAAAGCGTTAATCAACGGTGTGTTTTCATTTTTATATTTGTCCATATCTATCCCTCTTGAGCATTTTGATTCGCGAGAGCCTTCTATTGAAGCTCCCACTATCTTTCACTTTAGTTTATTGTAAGCCCAATATCATGCGAATGCAAGAAAGCATCGTTTCCGTTAGTGCATAGCTATATCTCTCTAGTTAACTGCTCACAATAACTGCAAAAGCAAAATCATTAAAACACACCGCTGACATATATTTGTTTTACTGCAATCTTTTTGTTGTTCTTTTAACTATTTATTAATAAACTTTTATTTCAGTCCAAAGCTGATTATAAATTGCCCTATTATCACCAAGATCTATAAATACTTCACATTTATCCAGTAATTCTTGATTAGGATTGTATGCATCCATATCAGCTACTTCGGGGTTATCTTCCAGAATCCTTTCAAATGCTATTTTGTTCGGCGTTGAGTACCCCACATAATCAGTGTTTTGATATGCATTGTCTGGATCAAGTATAAAATTTATAAACATTTCAGCTTCTTTTTTAAGCTTGCTCGATTTTGGTATGACCATACAATCCACCCATAGGTTTGAACCTTCTTTTGGAAGAGCATATTTTATGTGCTCTGCTCCCTGCCAGTAAATATCCATCGCTGCTCCTGACCAATTCAATGCTATATTTGCATCACCATTAATCATCATATCCATTGTTTCATCTACATAGTAACCATTGTGCAACAGTTTTTGCTCAATGAGCATCTCCCTTGCCTCTAGCAGCTGCTTAGAATCGACAGAGTTTAGCGAGTAGCCCTTTCTTTTCAAAGCCACACCTATGGTGTCTCGCATACTATCCAACATTAGTATTTGCCCTGAATACTTTTCATCCCAAAGGATATCCCAGCTATCTACTGTCTGTGTTATCTCTTCGCTGTTGTACAAAATGCCAAGAGTACCCCAAAAGTATGGAACAGAATATTCATTTTCGGGATCGTATTCTAAGTTTTTAAATCTGTCATCAATGTATTGAAAATTGGGGATATTAGTAAAATCAATTTTATGAAGCATATCTTTGCTAATCATTTCTTCAATAACGTAATCAGAAGGAAAGACCAAATCAAAATATGAGCTTCCCGATTCTATTTTTGCAAGCATATGCTCATTAGTCTCGAACATTTCATAATTTACTTTAATACCTGTTTCTTTTTCAAATTTAGTTATCAAATCAGTATCAATATATTGACCCCAGTTGTACATGTTCAAAACAACCTTGTCCTGATCACACCCAGTGATCACCACTAGACTTGCAATAATAATAAAATATAACAATAAAACTTTTATTTTTTTCATGGTAATAGCTCATCTCCTTTGGTTGATCTTTTATTAATTAACAGTAGTAAAATAACCACTGTTATCAACATTAAAGTACTCAAGGCATTTATCGAAGGTTTAACGCCTCGCTTTGCCATAGAGTATATAACAATAGAAAGGTTTGTAACCCCAGAACCAGTATTGAAAAAACTAATTACAAAGTCGTCTATCGACAAAGTAAATGCCATAAGTGCACCTGTTATGATGCCTGGCATAATTTCAGGTATTATAACTTTTTTCATGGCTATAAAAGGAGTTGCTCCTAAGTCAAGTGCAGCTTCAGCCATATGCTTGTTCATCTGCCTAAGTTTAGGCAGAACCGATAGAATCACATACGGTATATTGAACACAACATGGGATATAAGCATCGTCAAAAAGCCTAGACGCAGGTTTAATGATACAAACAATGTCATCAATGCAACACCGGTAACAATATCGGGATTTAAAACTGGCAAGTAATTTATATTCAGTATCATTTTCCTTCCAAACAAGCCCATATTATGGAGCCCAATTGCAGAAAAGGTTCCTATAATGGTTGAAATAATCGAAGATAAAAGTGCAATTATAAAGGTATAATAAAGAGCTTTTATAATATCCCGATCCCTAAAAAGCTCAGCATACCACCTAAGTGTAAAACCTCCCCAATAACCGCGCGATTTCGATTCGTTAAAACTAAAAACAATCAGCACTAGTATTGGAGCATATAAAAATAGGAAAATTAAACCCATATATAATCTTTTAATACATTTCATTACCATAGCGTTGCACCCCCTTCATCACCTTTATCAGCCTTTGACATAAAAGCCATTGAGATTAATATCATTATCATCAAAATAATAGATAAAGCTGAGCCAAAGTGCCAATCACGTTGGACTGTAAACTGTTGTTCTATCAAGTTACCAATTAATAATTCCTTACCTCCCCCTAACAATTGGGAAATAACAAATGTACTAACAGCAGGCATAAAAACCATTGTTATTCCAGAAATTATTCCAGGTATTGTCAGGGGTAAAATAACTTTAATAAAGGTTAGAAGCTTGTTTGCACCTAAATCCATAGCAGCTTCAAGCACGTTTTTATCTATCTTTGACAATACTGTATATATAGGTAAAACCATGAAGGGTAGAAAATTGTAAACCATACCTATAACAACAGCTGTTTGCCCTGGCATAATTGCAAGAGAGGGCAAACCTACAATCTTTAAAAGTCTGTTAATGAAGCCATTGGGAGACAATATCGCCATCCATGCATAAGTCCTTAGAAGGAAATTCATCCATATTGGGACTAAAAAAAACAAAAGTAGTACGCTTTTGTTTTTTGCCTTAGCCCTTGAGATGATTAATGCGACAGGATATCCAAGTGTCAAGCATAAAAATGTTGAAATAAATGCTAGTTTAAAAGACTTCCACAGAATATTTAAATACAAAATATTAAAAACCTTTTCATAACTTTTAAGTGAAAAAGTCAATGTGGATGTATCGTGAATATTCCCAGCAGTGAAGCTATAAACTAATACCAGTAATAAGGGAATAATTATAAAAATAGCTATCCACACAATATATGGGTATGCAAGAAGCTTAGCTTTGTTTTTCATTTACCTCACCCCTTCATAACATGGATATCTTCTGGACTAAAGCTAAGTCCAACTTGACTGCCTTCTCGTTGCATGTCAGTACTTTGGATCATATACTCATAGTTCTTACTTTCAACAAGCATCTCATAATGAACCCCCTTAAAGACTACCGATGTAACAACCCCCTCTAAAAGACCATCTTCTGGAGTTGTAATGTCAATATCTTCAGGCCTAACAACAATATCTACCTTTTCATTTTTTGAAAATCCTTTGTCAACACACTTAAACTTCTTTCCAGAAAACTCAACTAGGAAATCCTCATGCATTATACCTTCAATAATGTTGCTTTCTCCAATAAAATCGGCCACAAATTTATTCTTAGGTTCATTATAAATATCAACTGGCGTACCTATTTGTTGAATAATTCCTTTATTCATTACCACCACAGTATCAGACATTGTAAGTGCTTCTTCCTGATCATGTGTAACGTATATAAAAGTGATTCCAACATTTTTTTGCATATCAATAAGTTCGATCTGCATTTCCTTGCGTAGCTTTAAATCTAAGGCGCCAAGAGGCTCATCTAAAAGAAGTACCTTAGGCTCATTAACCAGTGCACGTGCTATCGCAACCCTTTGTTGTTGACCGCCGCTAAGAGAGTCAACATGTCTTTTTTCAAAACCTTCAAGGTCCACAAGCTTAAGCATTCGTTTTACTCTTTTGTCCACTTCATTTGAAGGTGTTTTTTTAATTCTCAATCCAAAGGCTATATTCTCATATACATTCATATGAGTAAAAAGAGCATACCGTTGAAATACAGTATTAATGTTTCTTTTATAAGGGGGTACATTGTTAATTCTTATATCATCAAAAAGTATATCCCCTTCGTCAGGATCTTCGAACCCACCAATCATCCTAAGTGTAGTGGTTTTTCCGCATCCACTTGGACCTAAGAAAGTTATAAATTCATTTTCTCTAATAGAAATATTAATATGATCAACTGCTACCATATCATTATAACTTTTTGTAATGTTTTTAAGTTCAATCAATTTTTTACTCATTGAAGCACCTCCTTACTATTTGGGCATTTTGCAATGTTATAGATTTTGATTTGCACTGTATAATATATTGTGGTTGAGTATAAAAGCTTGCCACCACATATTGTACAGTTAGATTTTATATGGTTACATCACAAAAGCCTTATCAAAAGCTTGGCGGTGAAGAAATCCAAAGCACCTCAGCTTTTCTTTTTCCACCATTTTTTATACTGTGCGACTGTTTTGCTTTATAATGAAAGCATTCTCCCTTTTTAACTCTGAATCTTTCTTTTCCAAGACTTACAACAATGGTACCTTTGAGTACAAACCCAAACTCTTCCCCCTGATGTGGATCATCTTCTTCTGTCCCTCCATCTTCGTCAAGTTCAAGAATAATAGGCTCCATATCCTTCTTTTGGGCATTTGGAACAATCCATTTAATACGATAGCCTTTATCATCTACCTCTTTGATAAATACATCATTGTCTTTGTAAACAACCTGCTCTTGCTGTTGTTCATTAAAAAACTCCGCTATACTGCTTCCAAGGCAATCGAGTATATCTTGAAGGGTAGCTATAGAAGGAGATGTTAGATCTCTTTCTAACTGCGAGATATAACCTTTTGTCAGTTCACATCTATCAGCTAGCTCTTCCTGTGTTAACCCGTATTCAAGTCTCATTCTTTTGATTTTGCTTCCAATTTGCATTTCATCACCTCACTTGTCAATGGATAATAAATATAAAGATAATATCCAACCATTTCAATTTAATATTTTATAAAAAAATGCAGCAAATGTTTAGTATTATTAAACAATGCATCTATTTATAAACTAAAAGTTTAATATTACTAAACATGCAACGTTTCATATTATTGCATGTTTTATTTGTCGTGTCAATAGGTTTTTTGAAAAAAATTTCAGTGAAAAAAATACCTATAATTAGTATTATAGGTATAGTTAGAATAGTTTTAATATAATTTTATAT
>DASRMZ010000314.1:0-4572 GCA_035647675.1 Thermoclostridium sp.
TAATTACGGTATCGGCATTGGCTCCACAGCAGTCGTTCAGTCCTCATCCGCCACCTCGATTATGACGGTGGGACTGGCTCACGCGGATATCGTTACGGTGAAGCAAGGCGCGGGTTATATTCTCGGCGCAAAAGTCGGCACCACCCTGACTGCTTTCCTCTTCGCGCTGTCGGGCACACGAGAAGAGAACGTCTTTGGCCCAGAGGCCCAACACATGCGCGCCCCCCTCCGTGAAGCCGCAAAGGACAGGCAGATCATTATGGATCGCCGAGCCAAGTCGCTCCCCCCCCCCAAAAAAACACCAAAAACTGCCCAAAAACTCCAATGTCAAAGACACCCAAGCCGAGACCCGAAGCTAAGCCCACCGTCGGCGTCGTCACCGGCGGTTTTCATATGCAACGCACTTTGGACCCTATAAACGCACATCCCGAATCAAAACACTTCAATCGGCAGTCATATCCTGCCTACGGCCCTAATACACAAAAAGGTGTGTGGCAGGACAATGTTACCGGTTTTTCCGTGGTCATGTCAGAATACAAAAAACTCGAAAACCATAATATCCAGCTTGTCTGAGCTACCTAATTCTCTACCGAATCCTTCTCACATGCAGCTTTCTGATAAAAAACGACACCTTTCAACACAAACCAGTTTGTTGCCCTCATAGTCGGAAAAAGCCGACGCCTTTCAACTCGAGCCAATTTGTTGCTCTCTCAACAGGCAGATTTACCATTACCGCAAGTCCCATAAATGATAAAAATATCAAGTCACAGATCTGGCATCTATGCCTATCAGCGAGAATACCTTGTCATGTATTGTAACGAGTCAATTAGTGGCAGCAATTGTTCTCGACTTTTTATTGAGCACGACATTCGAAGGTATCCCATAAATATCTTGCAAGAGTAAAAATGAAATTATAAGGAACGGGTTCACAATTGATGAAGAATCATTTATTGGAAGCTATAGATGCTCGCCTTCAGTTTGTGATTTTGTGAGCAAAAAAATAGGTATTTCTATGGATTCCAATAATAAAATCTTAAGCGAAATAAAGTTAATTACGGACCCTTCTGAGATTGAAAGCGTCATGGAAGATGATAGTATTAAAAAATTATTTTTTAAACAACATTACAATTATGAGTGCAATTCAGATAATTGGGGAGCCTGCAAGGGACAAACTTTTGAACGAGTATGTGTTGTTCTAAACCCAAAAACTGCTGAGTTAACCTCAAACAAAATCTAAATTTTATGTCGCTTGTACTCGAACCAAAACAGATCTTCTATCCATAAGGCAAAACATGATCCCGAAACAATATAAACGAATCTAAGATCTCCATATCATCTCAGAGTGAATCTCGGAAAGTTAGACGGTGTTTATTTGACGCATACGAAAGAAGACCACCAGCGAGGAGTGTAAAGAACAGTAGCTGAACTGAACTCAAACAAGCGTAGGATTTTTTATATCACAAAACAATTGGATGAGATTGCTGGGCGAGCACCGGATAACTATTTAGTAGAAAAACTCTAATTACAAGTACTTTTAACTCTTTCCGACATTGGCTGGTATAGTAACAAAGCTACAATCAGCATTCCCAAAGATGTAAACCCAAAAATTTCAGTGACTTCTCCATTCATCAAATATAAAAAAGGGAATAAAGATGAACTCATTGTAAAAATATAGCCATTCCGTCTGTTACCAATTCGAACACATAACAAGAGGATTAATAAGCAAATCGCAGCAACAGGAATGCCCCATACTCCAAAGTGGGCCATTTCCCCACCAAAAATGCCGGTATTGGCATTGCTTTCAAAACCGAGCCACGTGCTGACAGCTTGAGAATAACTACTGCTAGCATACGGATCACTGACACCAAGTCGTGTCAGTAAGGGCGATATTACTGTTCCTAGGAAACCTACAGTAGGTTTTTTCGCTGTTACGAAAAAATCATAATAGTCGAACCGGAGCTGTGCTGGAACAAATAACCCTCTTCTCGCAACATAACTATATCCACTAGACGCAGCGCCTGCAATCTTTGAGCTATATTCATTCCCAACAATCTCTGAGACAGTCAGCAGCATGATTACTGCAAGCAACGCCTTTAATGTCAAAATAATAACGTGTTGCTTGTTTTTCATATTTGCAATTTTAGCAGAAAAGACAACGACTGCGAACATAAATAGATAGATTTTATGACCTAGCCATAAATAAATAAGCAATTGAGCTACGCAAAATATTGCACTAACCCAGTACTTACGAGCTAACAGGGAATCTGCAAATAAGATTGGTATGATGGTCATGGCTGTTATCCTTGAAAGACGTGAGAGATGAGAAGATATGTCATATGAGGACCTGAGTATATATACAGAAGTCCAGTCTAGTGCAGTTAATGTAGGCATTCCTAACTCAATAAATAACCAAATTACTGTAGCAAGCACAATAATATAAAATGCATACCTTGTTAAACAACCAATATTTTTATTATAGTTATAAGACAAAACACCAAATTTTCCCAAAACTATCTCCACAAACAAAAAAGATATGCAAACAAAAAGAAAATATTGGCAGCTTCTAGATTGAAACGCAAAAATTGTTGACATTGGAATAATTACTGCAAACAGGAGGATAGATAAGAAATAGTTAGCTGTATCTTTTTGGACAGGTAAAGCCAACAATAAAATAACTATAGATATTCCAGATAAAAGAATAGACGGCAGATTTGCATCAACTAGAAATAAAGATGACCATTTAACTTGAAGTGCCCACACATAACTGAGATCAAATAGGATCTTCAATAGACTACCATAGAACACAATGCGCAATTTCACTAGAATTAAGTTTTCTTCTATATTGTGTAGAGATTCGATTGGGATAATTTTACTAGCAGATTGAATCATGTCAAAACACCTTTCAAATGGAATGTCACATAAACTTAACTCTCATAAGTGCCAAATCCTCAAAGATTTAGAAAGGCCTCCGCTAAAATCTTCTTTTCTTTCTCCCAGCACAATTCTTCCTTTGCTCTTTGTAGATTGTTTTTTAACTCTTCATAATAATCTTTATCAGAGATCATCTTTTTTACTGCTGAAACAATTTCATCAGCATTGTTTGGATCGACTGTAATACCAATTCCATACTCTTTCGTTAATTTGCCAATCTCAGGATACTCGCTTGCTACAATTGGAACAAGAGCTTGGATGCTTTCAAAAATTTTATTCGGTAACGACCAATAATAACTTTTACTGATTGAATTAATTAGAATAAAAGCAATGTCAATTGCAGCAATATAGTTAGGGAGTTCTTCAATAGATACAGCTGGTAAAAAAAGAACACGTGACTTTACCTCCAGCTGTTCCACCAGTTCATTGAGTAGTGTCAAATAGGAAAGATCTCCATCCCCCAAAATAATTGCGCACACTCCTTCTATCTGCGAAATCACATTTATCAACATTTCAATACCGCGTCCCGGAGTCACTGAGCCGTGATAAGACAACAAAACAGTATCTGGATCCACTTGGAGTGTGTCTATCATCATCTCTCGTTTGTTTGTGATTTCAACAGTATCAAGTTGCCAGTAGGTTGGTATATTTCTTACAACGATAGGCCTCGTCTCTATTCTGTGAATTTTCTGCACCTCGTCAGCAATTGTATCATTAACCATCATAGACAGGTCACTGCGACGCATCAAAAATCTTTCTAATCGGGTTATAAACCAAACCTGTAAACGGGTACGTGTAGCGGTTCTTCCAATTTCAAATTCATGTGCATCATAAATAAGTTTTGGTTTCTTTTTTTTCGGCAAAAAAATCGTAGATAGCCATCCTATAAATAGACCTGTAATGTCGTGCCCAGAAATAATGTCAGCTTTATGTTTGCGAGCATAGCGAGCCCATGTAAATAGGGAAATTAATCGGTTTACAAAAACAGGGGCTAACTTTCCTAACGGCCTGGTAGAATAGCGGTATACTTGAAAGCCTTCAACTTTTTCGATTCTTCCCTTATCGTGAGATCCACCCTTAGCCATGACACGGATAAAAGATCCATATTCACGATATAAAGATAATTCGCGCTTATCACGACTAAAGTTTTTCCATTCATTACCTGAAATTTTTAATACAAGTTGTCGTTTTATAATAATTAAATCCTTTCTAGTTGCTCCTTCGGAAATAATAGACACTTAAATCCAACTTAAAAAAGTACACAAAAAAAATAAATGCGTACTCTGCATGATATCCTAAATAAGTTTAGATTTATAAGCATCCACTTTAAAGGTTTGATACATGTGCTAGTTTACCATACACAACGTGACTGCAAAAACCGATTTGCATGTGTCTACAAACCGAATTCATTCAATATGGAAATCGCGCTCGCGGAGAGCCACCGCCGCGCTCTTTAAGAGCCACTCGCGCGGATGAATAGAGCCACCCGCGCGCGCCAAGATAAAGTGCCCCCCATTGTCAAGACACGAAATTTCGATTGATCCGAATAGCTCCTTTCATTAAGCGGCTCGAACGGTTGATTGTTGCTGGCACACAGCATTGGGGGTGAGTCCTCCCAGTGATGCGTGCGGACGGATGGCG
>DASRMZ010000315.1:0-19103 GCA_035647675.1 Thermoclostridium sp.
TATTAAAAGTATTTGCAAGAAAAACTTTAGCACCATAAAATACATTTAGTTAATATGTATAAATGGCGTTGTTGAAAAGAACGTATTTATACATAATGGAATCATATAATATATGTTTGTATTAAGGAGGTATTGTGTTATGAAACTTGGAGTATTCGCTGTTTTACTATCTAGTAAAAGTCTAGAAGAGAGTCTTGCATACTTAAAAAAATCAGGTGTTCAGGCTGTGGAACTAGGGACTGGGGGATTCCCTGGAAAAGCCCATGTTAATCCCACCGAGCTTTTAGAGGATGATACAGCAATTGTCAATCTAAAAGAAATGGTGAAAAAATATGATATGGAAATCAGTGCTCTAAGCTGCCATGGTAACCCAGTTCATCCTCAAAAGGATGTCGCACGTGGTTTCCATGAGGATTTTGAAAAAACGGTATTACTTGCTGAAAAATTAGGAATTGAAAGAGTATGTACATTTTCAGGCTGCCCAGGTGACTCACCCAACTCACTCTATCCCAACTGGGTAACATGCCCTTGGCCGGATGACTTTCAAAAAATATTGGACTATCAGTGGAACGATGTTTTAATCCCATATTGGCACAAAGCTGCAAAGTTTGCACAAGAGCATGGTGTGAACAAAATATGCTTTGAAATGCATCCTGGATTTTCGGTATATAACCCAGAATCCCTGTTGAAGCTTCGTGAAGCAGTAGGGGATACTATTGGTGCAAACTTTGATCCAAGCCATCTGTTTTGGCAGGGTATCGACCCTGTTGCTGCAATTCGTGAGCTTAAGGATTGTATTTATCATTTCCATGCAAAGGATACAAAAATAGATACATACAACACTGCTGTGAACGGCGTGTTAGATGTCAAACATTACAGTGATGAAATTAACCGTTCGTGGATTTTTAGAACTGTAGGATATGGCCATGACTACCAGGTGTGGAAGGATATTGTTAGCGCTCTTAGAATGGTAGGCTATGATTATGTTCTTTCCATAGAGCATGAAGACAGTCTAATGTCTGTCAACGAAGGATTACAAAAAGCCATTGAATTCCTTAAGGAAGTTCTGGCCTTTGAAAGCACTGGACAGATGTGGTGGGCATAACCTTAAAAGTTGACATTCTCCCCACAAGTTACAGTTCACACCCTTTGTATTTTGAGATATAGCTGTGCACTAACGGAAACGACGTTTCACTTGCAAGAACTGTATAGATCCGCTAATGTTTTTATATTGCACAGCTATATCTCTCTGGCTATCTGTGAACAGTACCCCAACAACTAAAGTAGGGGAAAGTTAACATGCTGCAAATTGATATTATAGATTATTTCAGGTAAAATAAAATTAACAACAAAATGAATTTTAGGAGCAAAACATATGACAGATAGCGACAGAAAAGTACTTGTAGTGTACAACGATGCTTTTAAACCTGACAAGGAGTATCTAGAGCGTTTAATTCATTCCTTTGGGTTTTCATGCAATATAAAGCATACAAAAGATTCAATTGAGGATGATTATAAAGATGCTGAAATTGTTATTGGGCAACCTAACCGGAAATATTTTAAAAGAGCCGAAAGGTTGAAGTGGGTTCAGCTTACCAGTGCGGGCGCTGATCATTTGGCAGATGAGAGCCTATATGCTCAGGATAGTGTGATCCTGACGAATGCAAGCGGCGTTTATGGAAAACCCATTGCTGAGCATGTTTTTGCAATGATTCTCTCCTTTAATAGGAACCTAATACAATATGAGCGAAATAGACAGAAAAGTGAATGGCATCCAGTATTACCAATGCGCGATCTACATGGCTCTACAATAGGTATTATGGGTCTTGGGGATATAGGAAAGGAAGTAGCTATACGCGCAAAAGCCTTTGAGGCGAGAGTCCTAGCTGTAAAGCGAACCCCTGGACAATGCCCTTCATATGTAGATGAGCTATATAGCAATGACGAAATTGATCGGGTTCTATCGCAAGCTGACTACCTGGTGCTTGCACTTCCAAACACCCCTGAAACAAAAGGAATCCTGTCTGCTGAAAAAATAGCAAGGTTGAAGCCAAACTCTTTTGTTGTGAATGTGGGAAGGGGTACAGCTATTTGCCAGGAAGCACTAATTAAGGCCCTACAGGAACAAAGGATTGCCGGCGCAGGGTTGGATGTTACAGATCCCGAACCACTTCCAGCAGATAACCCTCTATGGAAAATGCCTAATGTAATCATCACATCACATACATCTGGCTTTTCAACGGCCAACTGGAGCAGACATGCAATATTAATTAAAGAGAACCTCTCCAGATATTCTGAGGGAAGACCTCTTATAAACCAGGTAGATTTTTTAAAGAGATACTGATAGATATAATCCTACTCAAACGACAAAAATTATAAACAGCATTAAAGGGAATAAGCAGTCCAATAAAAGTATCTGCCTAACCCATTTATGGGTAGTAGTATTGGGTATAGGATTACCCTTGTAAGTAGTGTAAAATATTTATCTTACATGATTACAAAAGTTCGGTAATTCATTGCCGAGTAGTTCACAAATGCGTAATAAAGTGATCAAAAATTAAGAAGAAAGATTGGCAAAAAAATGACATTAAATAAACATGATTTAACCCAAGGTAGCATCATAAAAAAGCTTCTACAGGTGGCAGTGCCTATTATGGGCACTCAGCTTATGCAGATGACGTATAACCTAACTGATATGTTCTGGCTGGGCCGTACCGAGCAATCTGTCGTGGCTGTGGCTGCCAGTGGATTGGCGGGGATGTATCTATGGCTGGGTATGGCCCTTATGATGATTGGGCGCATGGGATCAGAAATTGGTACATCACAAAATCTTGGAAAGAGAGATGGCGTATCTTCACAAGGTTATGCCCAAGATTCCGCACGTATCTCATTAATTCTGGGAACAATTTATGGGTTGGTGCTCATTGCGTTTGCCGAGCCGCTGGTCTCACTGTTTAGGGTAAATGATCAAACTGTATTTAATATTACCTGTGCTTACCTGCGAATAGTTGGAGTAGGGGTACCTCTTACCTATCTTTCTGCTGCGATCACAGGAATGTTTAATGGTGCGGGTAATTCCCGACTTAGCTTCTTAGCAAATGCTGTAGGGCTTATAGTAAATATGGTGTTGGATCCGCTGATGATACTTGTATGGGAATGGGATGTAAAGGGAGCAGCTATTGCTACAGTTATTGCCCAAGCCACAGTTTGTATACTGTTTGTTTGGTTTTCAAAACGTCATCCTCAAAGACCTTTTAAACATTTTCAAATCTTGGGGCGGTTAGATGCTGTAAGGATACGGCAAATTATGAGCTGGAGCTTGCCGGTAGCATTGGAAAGTGGTGTTTTTACAGCCCTTGCAATGGTGGTTACTAGTATGGTATCCAATTGGTATGGTGAAACGGCTGTAGCAGTACAACGTGTTGGAAGCCAAATCGAATCGCTATCGTGGCTGATTGGCGGGGGATTTTCCTCTGCTGTCACAGCTTTTGTAGGGCAAAACTACGGTGCGCGCAAATGGGATCGCATCAGACGTGGTTATCGAATATCACTAGCTTCCCTATTGGCTTGGGAGGGTTTAGTGACCCTGATATTAATATTTGGTGGGCGGTTTCTATTCTCACTTTTCCTGCGAGAACCACCAGAGATTCTGGATATGGGTGCGAGCTACTTGCGAATCCTGGCAGGATGCCAGTTGTTTATGGCGCTTGAGGGTGCATGTGCGGGTGCATTTAGGGGTATGGGGAGAACTATACCACCAAGCCTAAGTAGCATTTTAGCAAATGCTACACGCCCAGTACTGTGTTGGTGGTTTGCTCAGCGGATGGGGATAAATGGTTTGTGGGTTGGTGTCGCAGTTTCTGCGTCACTTCGTGGCACTATGATGTTTATATGGTTTACATTATATGAACGGAAGCTGCCAAAGTGGCCAGAGGTGGGTGAAGAAATCTTACTTTAGGGTATTATTGGAGTCAAGCTCAAATGCTTCCTGAATATTTAGGACATAGAGTGGGAATCCCCGATAATTCAATTGCCGAGTAGTTCACTAAATAAAAAAGGAGCATCGAGTATGAAGGATTCAGAAATGTACAATAAACCGTGGGATTCAAATCAGATCACAAGAGAGTACTTCGATTCATTATTAGTTGAAATGAGGCATATTGACGCTGTTTTACCTTCAACAAAACTAGAGCTGTATGGAGAGACATTTGATACGCCTGTTATGATGGCAGCGCTATCACATTTGAACAATGTGTATGAAAATGGAATGGTTGAGATGGCCAAGGGTGCCCATGCAGCAAATGCAGTTAACTGGGCAGGTATGGGTGACCAAGATGAAATAGCTGCCATAACATCTACTGGGGCACGTACAATAAATATTATTAAACCGTATGCTAACAATGACTATATTATCCAGCGAATTCAGCATGCAGAACGTTGTGGGGTTTTGGCTGTAGGTATGGATTTAGACCATTGTTTTGGGGCCAATGGTAAATATGATGTTGTATTAGGCGAGCAGATGAAACCTAAGTCTCTTATGGAATTAAAGAAATTTATAAAATCTACAAAAGTACCCTTTATTATAAAAGGGGTTCTTAGTGAGCAAGATGCATATAAGGCTTTAGAAGCAGGAGCTAAAGGCATAGTAGTTTCTCATCACCATGGAATTATGGACTATGCAGTTCCGCCGTTATTAATATTACCCAAGATTGCTAAGGTGATTAATCACCAAATACCCATTTTTGTAGACTGTGGCATCATGTCTGGAATGGATGTATTTAAAGCTCTTGCGTTGGGCGCTGATGCGGTATCGGCAGGTAGAGTGATTATGGAGCCCCTAAAAAAGAATGGTTCGGAGGGAGTAAAAAATCTAATCATAAAGATGACTGAAGAATTGGCTGGAGTAATGGCAAGAACCTGTTCTCGTGATTTAAGTCACATTGATCCATCAGTAATCTGGCGGATATGACAGGAGACCAAGCTATGTTCCCCAATACACAAAAGAAGATATTACCCAGCACCCGTCAAACAAGGTGGGGGAGCCCATGGATATTGCACGTGCCGTCATGTTTTTGTGTGATGAGCAAAACAGCTTTATAAATGGAGAAAATATAACGGTAGATGGGGGTATGTCTAAGCTAATGATATACAGCGGGGATAATGGTTGGGAGTATAATCCGGGAACATGATCTAACTGAGCATATATTATATTGAAGGAGCTACAATGAGAAAATATAAACTCGCTACCCCTGTTTTGAAGTGGGTAGGAGGTAAAAGGCAGTTGCTACCAGAAATAGAAACATACATACCAAACAATTTTTCTACATACTATGAACCTTTTTTTGGTGGTGGGGCTGTATTATTTCATATACAACCAGCGAAGGCATTAGTTAATGATATCAACGAAGAACTAATCAATTTATATAAAGTTATCAAAGATAATGTTGAACAATTAATACAAGACCTTGAAAAACATGAAAATACTGCAGAATATTTTTATAAAATAAGACAGCTAGATCGGGATAAACAAGAGTATTCGAAATTAAGCAATATTCAAAGAGCTTCAAGAATACATTATTTAAACAAAACTTGTTATAATGGTTTATTTAGAGTAAATCAGCAAGGCGAATTTAATACCCCATTTGGACGATATAAAAACCCTAATTATGTGAATGAAGAAACTCTTAGAGCTGTAAACCTTTATTTTAATAAGTCCAATATTACTTTTAAATGTGGGGATTTTGAGGAAGCAGTCAAGGGTATAAGGAAGGGCAGTTTTGTGTATTTTGATCCACCTTATGACCCAGTTTCTGATAGCGCTAACTTTACAGGCTATGATAAAGGTGGCTTTAGTAGAGATGAACAGGTAAGATTAAAAAATCTGTGTGATAAATTAAATAAAAGAGGAGTAAAGTTTTTACTCTCCAACTCAGCAACTGAATTTATATTAGATTTATATAAAAAATATAAAATTGAAATTGTACAAGCAAAGCGCTCTATCAACTCACATGGAGATAAGCGAGGAGATGTTGATGAATTGTTGGTGAGAAATTATGAGTGAAACGAATGGTGACTACAAAAGTTTCGTTTCCAGATTATATTGAAAGTATTGATTATGAAACAATTACTATTAAGCAACTAACAGCATTGGTAGTGTTTATTTATTTTTTGGAGATAGTATTATGGAAACATTAATTTTCAGTGGTACCCCTAGGAAAAATGGAGACACCATGGCTCTGGTAAATCAGTTTATCAATCATCTGTCAGGCGAATATAAAATAATTGATGCATATAATTGCAATATTAAGCCCTGCATTGATTGTAGATTCTGTTGGAAAAATAGTGGCTGTAGCATAAATGATGATATGCGTGAAGTGGATAGTTATATTCAAAGATGTGATAATATACTAATCGCTTCTCCTATCTATTTTTCTGAATTAACAGGTCAACTATTAGCAATTGCAAGCAGACTACAAACCTATTTTTGCGCGAGATACTTTAGAAAAGAAGACCCCATTAAGAAAGTAAAAAAGGGTGGGGTTATTATTGTTGGTGGTGGTGATGGCTGTATTGAAAGTGCTTACAATACAGCATGTGCCCTTCTAGGGTTTATGAACGCAAAGCACATTGCTCCTGTTGTCTATAGCCATAACACAAATAATATCCCGGCAAAAAGTGATATAAAAGCAATGGAAGACTCAAAAAACTTAGCACTATTTTTTAACAATGTATCGAAATAAAAAATTATCGATTGCGCATCTTCTTCTCTGTATATCAATGTTTTTTACTGTGAACAAAGAAGGGTGAAAGTGAATCGCAGTTATGGTTCACACTATCTAAACAACACAATATAAAAGAATCATCACCCCTTGTGTAATTCTACACAAAAGAACCGTCAGACGATGTAATTCATGGGAAACCCCCCAGCCTTATAGTATTACTAGCAGGCTGGGGTTTGAAAGTTACGTCAAACAAATTGATATAGTTCATTTAGAAATGCATAATAGAGTAACCAAAATTTAAGAAGAAAGATTGACAAAAGAGATGGCATTAAATAAACACGATTTAACTCAAGGTAGCATTAGGGCAAACAAAGGACAAACAAAGATAGAAGAAAATTGCACGAACAAATCATGCGATTTATAGAAATATATTGACACAAACCGTACGATTAAATATAATTATCGTACGAGGTGATTTTATATGGATAAAGATTATAAAAAAACCATCACAGCAACCGAGCTGAAGGCAAATCTGGGTAAGTATCTTGATTATGCGATTGATAATCACGAGATCGTCATTACAAAGAATGGTAAGAAGGCGGCAAGGCTTTCACCGTATATTACAGACCTTGAGCGGTATCTGACGGTGAAAGAAGAAGCTCTTGACTACCAGTATGGAGGCAAAAGGGTTTCCTATGAAGAATTCATGGAGATTTATGAAAAAAGTGATCTAAGGATGGAGTTTATAAACGGGGAAATATTTATTTTGTCATCACCGAACACTTTTCATCAGGAGATTTCTGGAAGGTTACACTTGAATTTTGCTGAATACCTGAAGGATAAAAAATGTAAGGCTTTTTATGCGCCATTTGATGTGCATTTTAGAAAGAAGGATTTTAAAGAACCCGATGTTATGCAGCCCGATCTACTCATCGCCTGTGATGTGGAGGATACCGTCAATGAGAAAGGGCGCTATATGGGAACGCCCACTCTTGTTGTAGAAATCCTGTCTCCAAGTACAAGATCAAAAGATATGGTTGATAAATTGAACACATATATGATTTCTGGTGTCAAAGAGTACTGGGTTGTTGATCCAAAAAAAAGCACTATTATGCTTTATGGTTTTAAGGATTTGAAAGTTGATGAATTTAATGATTTCAAGGTGCCTGATATCCTAAAATCCTATTACTTTGAAGGATTGGAGGCTAACCTTGCTGAAATTTTCGCATCATAGTCAATAAGTCTATATCAAGTGATTGCCTTAATGTGAAAAAAATCACGCATTTTAAAAGGTGTGAAGTGATAGCTTCTGTTGTTATTAATGTTAATAAGCAGACAAATGGTAATGAGCGAAAGAAGACGATGAAACTCTTTCACACTATAGTCTAATATTGTTGTACATCAAATAGAGTGGAGATCGAAGCTTAGCTGCAATTTAAAAAATTTTAAGTCATTATTGTAATTTGTTGACATATAATTAAATTAATTTTATACTAATATCAATGGTTATTTGTGGTTGACAAGTATGAACAATTATAAACAAGTATAAATATCATATCGCAGGAAAATATCTCCTATAACAAATAATCACGCGGTAGAAGGAGAATAATGAATAGAAAATTTTTAAAATACTTTTTGTGCCTTTTTTTATTATTTATATTGCTAATACCGACAATGCATGTTCATGCCTCGGAAATTGCCAATCTTGGTTTTGTTGAGACCGATGTCATTTTACAGCCAAATGGTACGGCAATTGTTTCTTATACCATTCGGTATAATTTATTATCCGGAAAGACAATGCTTGCTTTTACTATGGAGGGCTTTGATAAACTTAACCCTGCATTTGATACGCAGAATGCCTGGGTTATAACCGATGACAATACATCTCATGCAATTGACATTATTCCCCTTGGTGGCGGGCGATACGATATTATAAACGCTAACGAGCAACGTCTTGGTGGTGTATATCTTACATATAAACTTCGCTTTGCTGTAGATATGGCAGATGCAGGCTATCTTGAACGAACAACTTCGGATGAAGGAAAAGACCTTGTCGTATTCAATTGGGCACCTGTTCAATGGGACGAACCCATGGATCATTATACTGTTTCTATCAATTACCCGTTATCCTTTGAAACCTCATCTGACACGGCAGGAGAAGCTGCTTCAAGAGAAGAGGTTGAACAGTTTCTAATCGATAATGATTTTGCTACCGAACAATGGATGAATGAAGAATATCTTATTGATTATCGTGTGGTAATGCTGGATTCAACCCCAAGAGTACAGGTTTTACTTCACAAAGACCATCCTAATACTCAATATCATTTTAGAATACAGCAGTACATATCTGACAACATATTTTATCAAATGCCAAGTGGCAGTGCTTCCTTTGATGATGAAGGGGGTTATACTCCCATTGAAGACGAGTACACTCCAATTGAACACAATTCTGGTCGCAATGCACATGGGCAGAATAGCTACGATAACACTACCTCTAGAATAGCTTTATTTCTGGCGTTGGGTATTTTGATCATAGTAACCTTTCTTTTGATTGGTAAAAAGCATCGTTCTATGGTGAAAGCCCAAGCTACATTGGATGATATTCAATGGGCAAGGACAGATTGGGAACCACCGAAGATAGAAATTGCTTCTTTTAGAAAGGAAGGTAAGGTTGCTGAAGATTTGGATGAGTTTGAGGCGGCTCTTTTTATGGGTGTGCCATATAGGACCATTCTTTCAGCCATTCTATCCAAGCTTGTAATAAAGGGCTATATAAAGGAACTATCACCGGATCCTCTGAGGGTACGCCGAATTGACCATATTAATTTGACTGAATTAAACCAGTACGAACGATTAATGTATGATTTTGCATACGATGATGAATTTAGCAGTGAAGAAATAGAGAGTATACTGCAAAAGCTTTCAGACAATGTCCAAAAGAAGACATATGACTGTGATATTGAGGCTACACGAAAGTTCTATCAGGATAAGCTACAAGACAGTGATTTCGATGAATCGGAAACTGATGAAGAAGAATATTATGAGGAAGGCTATTATGACCAAGACTATTATACTAATCGTTGGGTCTATTGGTACTATCATCATAATTATATGTATCATCACGACAACAGAGATCATTATAAGAGATATGAAGCATCCATACCAGCCAACCCTGATAAAGTAGCGTTTCAATTTGTTATAGACTCAACAACTGACCGTTTTGCATGTCATTCTGCCTGCCATGATGCTTGCCATTCAGCATGTCACTCAGCTTGTCACTCTGCCTGCCACTCAGCTTGCCATTCAGCATGTCATTCTGCTTGTCACTCAGCATGTGTCAGCGGAGGTGCACGATGAAAAAACACAAGTTGAAGTGGGTTGACGAATTTATAAATCGAATAAAGCCCTATGTATATATGCGCCTTCGTGATAATGTCCTCATACGAATGCCAAATGAAGCCTTTAAGTTAAATACAACAGGTGCAAGAGTTATCTCTCACATTCTAAAGGGTGGCTCAGTTCAGGATTTTATCAAGGCACGCATTGATTCTGATGAAACAGAAACTCAGCTAGAAAGGTTTTTTGTAGATTTCTCACGTGTGTGGAATGACGAGGTATGTGAAAACTATAAGACGACGGCAATCCACAAGACGCAGTTTAGCCTAGGTTATATTGAACTTCCGGTATTATCAGAGGTCGCACTGACGTATATATGCAATATTAAGTGTAAATTTTGTTATGGGGATTGCACACCACAGAAAGATGAAGGGCAGCTAAATACCGAACAATTTAAAAAAATTCTTGATATAATTAGATATGAAGCAGAGGTACCAAGTGTATCATTTACAGGGGGAGAGCCAACTACATATAAGGACCTTCCTGAACTGATAAAATATGCGTCAAAACAAAATAAAATGCGAGTTAATCTAATTACAAACGCTACATTGATTACGCCCCGAAAAGCAAAGGAATTCGCTCGTTCAGGACTTTCATCCGCACAAGTAAGCATTGAATCAGCATTTGCTGATGAGCATGATGCAATTACAGGTGTTCCAGGTTCGCATGCTGCTTCTGTAGCAGGGCTTAGGGCATTAAAGGATGCAGGGGTACACGTGCATCCTCATCTGACAGTATGCAAAATGAATAAAGATAAATTGTTAGAATACCCTGCTTTTTGTAAAAGCATTGGTGTAGAAAGATTTTCAGCTAACATAGTAATACCTGCCGGGCGTGGTGGAGATGATGAGCTAACAGTTAGCTACAGTGAAATAGGCGAGATAGTAAAAAGTATACAAACTGCAGCGCTAAATGCAGGAGTAAAATTCATGTGGTATTCTCCCACACCAATATGTCTGTTCAATCCCATGGCTGCAGGTTTTGGAAACAGAGGCTGTAGTGCCTGTGAAGGGTTGCTGTCGGTGGATCCTAAAGGAAACTTACTTCCTTGCTCAAGCTGGTCTGAGCCGGTTGGAAACCTTTTAAAGGATGGTTTTGAGTCTGTCTGGAACAATCATAGATGTACATGGATTCGTGCCAAGGAAGCTGCACCTTCACAATGCAAGGGATGCACACATTTTACTGCATGCCAGGGAGCTTGCCCGCTTTATTTTAACGTTCATGGGTGTAAAGAACTATATCCTGCATGGGAATCAATGGGCCTTGCCGCAGAAAGGAGCGCTTTATGAGTAATTTGCTTCGCATACCGGGTTTTCCACCACCAGAGAAACAGGATAGTGTCCGGTTCCATGTATTTAAAAAACTTTCTTATTCAAAAAGAATGCTGCTATATATAGCCTTAATTGCTATTGGTTTCTTGATTCAGATTCTAATGCTGAGAGCTTTGCCTGGAGCAGTTTTCCTTGTTTGTGCTACTATACTAACTCTTGTTAAGGGTTATGACAGCCGAGTGAGAATGACAACATTTAATATTGACAGCAGATGGACTCAGGTTGATATGGATAGGATTAACCAAATTGAAGAATTGGATAAAAAAACAACAAAATGGGATAGAGACGCACTTGACATCAGCAGTGGCGTTGGCTGTTTTGTATTTGCATTAGTTTTAATTGGTCTATTTATTTTATTACCAGTGCTTGCCTTCAGCTCAGTATTTCGCCCAGTAGGAGTTATTATCGTTACCGATGCAACAATTCTTATCTTACCCCTTTGGTTTAATGGAATACGCAGAATATTAAAACAAAACAATTTAGGTATAAAAGTAGATATGATAAAGAAGATGGAAGAGTACTTCCAAACTATTAAGAAGGGTGGAGAAAACTTTGTTCCTTCACTTCTACTTGCCAATGATAAAAGTGGAAAGAGTGTACCAAAGGACTGTAAGTTCACCATCACTTTTGATAATATGCCTAATACTTTTTATGGCGTTCAAGCTCAAACAAATCTAAACATTGTGCAGGGTACAAGCTACCCTTACTTTTATTGTGTTATTGCTGCTGAACCGGGTTTCGGACTATCACGATATGTTGATAGCATTCAAAGCTCTCTTCCTAAAAATATCATGATAGAATTTGATGAGGATAAAAATGCAGAAGTTATTGTTATACGGCTGCGTACAACAAAGACTTCTGGTTATCATACGAAAATAAATACATGCAAAATAATCCTTGAAAGATCCATAGCCGCCGGAAGAATGATAATTATGTAAACCCTTGGTTGTTTTACGTTACAGTTCACACCATTAATATTTTGGGATATAGCTGTGCGCTAACGGATACCTAAATTGACATTCTCCCATCCGCACCTTCACTCACGCGACTAAGGTGGTTTGTAGATAGGGCTGCTCTGATTTATTGAGGTTAAAACACATAAAATATTCATAGACATTATTTTTGACAATGATATAATGGAAAATACATTGGGGTTGGGGGGATTTAATGAATAAAAGACTATATTCAGTAAGACCAATTAACGATTTAAAGGATATGCTTGCTCAGAGTGTATCTCTTTTTGGTAATCGTACAGCATATAAAATTAAAACCGAAAATGGTGACTACCAAGAAATCACTTATAGTGCATTTAACAAAGACATTACAGCGTTTGGTACTTCTTTGCTAGATTTTGAGCTTCAGGGAAAATCTATTGCAATTTTTGGTGAAAACCGTTATGAATGGTGTGTTGCATATTTATCCATTGTAAATGGTGTTGGTACTGCTGTTCCCATTGATAAAGAACTCACAGCTTCAGAAATACAAAACCTGCTAGAACAGTCAAAGGTATCGGCTGTTGTTTTTACGGGTAAATATCTTGATGCTGTAGAAGAAATGAGACCCCAAATTCCTTTTGTTAAGCACTGGATTTGCATGGATGATGTTTCGGAGGAATCAGAAATACATTCTTTTTCTAATCTAATGAGTCACGGTCAAAAAATGGTTGACGAAGGTAATCAAGAGTTTGAAAAAATAGAAATCAATCCTGATAGCCCACTTATCCTCCTGTTTACATCGGGAACAATGGGCTTTGCGAAGGGCGTTATGCTATCGCATAAAAATATATGCGCTGTAATCACAGGTGTTTGTGCCACTGTGAATGTTAGGCCTGAGGATAGGCTGCTATCCATTTTGCCACTACATCATACCTACGAATGCACGCTGGGGTTCTTAACAATTATATATAGTGGTGCTTCAATTTCATTTAGCGATGGCCTTAGGTATATTTCCCAAAATTTGAACGAATACAAACCTACAATACTAGTAACAGTACCGTTACTTCTTGAAAATGTTTATAACAAGGTATGGAAAAAAGCAAATAAACAGAAGAGCATGAAGCGTTCATTAATAGTCGGACAAGTTATTAGTGGGTTTTTATACAAGGTGCTAGGTATTGATATTCGAAGAAAATTATTTGCCCAAATTCATGATAATGTTGGCGGTGAACTGCGTATGTTTATAACGGGTGCAGCCGCAATAGATCCCGAGGTTTCAAAAGGGTTTCATAAATGGGGTTTTTCTGTATTGCAGGGATATGGTTTGACAGAGTGTGCTCCCCTTGTAACTGGAAACAGAGATTTTATATATAGAGATAAATCAGCGGGTCTTGCGATTCCTGGGGTTGAGGTAAAAATTAATAGTCCCGATAAAAAAGGTATTGGGGAAATCCTTATAAAAGGTTTAAATGTTATGCAAGGCTATTTTAATGATCCTGAGGAGACAGAAAGAGTTCTTGTAGATGGGTGGTTTTATTCAGGTGACGTGGGACGTATTGACCGAAAGGGGTTTTTATATATTACCGGTCGTTGTAAAAATGTCATTGTCACAAAGAACGGGAAGAACATCTTTCCGGAGGAATTGGAGAGCTATATAAAAGACAGCCCATATGTAGGGGAATGCATAGTTTATGGCGAGCTGGACAAGACATCAGGTGAAACCCATATTATTGCTCAGATTTTCCCTGACATTGAGGTAATACGTGAAAAGCTAAAAAACATTAACCTTAACATAGATACCGAGGAAATTAGAAATTTGATACAGGATGTAATTAAAAATGTAAATCGTAAAATACCGTTATATAAGCACATAAGACAGGTTACTATTCGGGATAAGGAGTTTGAGAAAACAACCACCCGTAAAATAAAACGTCATACCCAAATTCCTATGCCTATGCAGATGAAAAACAATACAGTCTAATAAAATTATACAAATATCTAAACTTTAGTTACTTTTCACAGATATCTCAAAATATGCCTTGGAGCATGTCATCACATATTGTATAGCTAAATTATATTAAGGTATATCTCAAATGCCTTCATGGGCATTTTGTGATATTATAATCCGCTATACAGTATGTTGCAGCCATGCTTGGGAGTATGTCATCACATATTGTATAGCTAATTATATTAAGGTATATCACAAAAGCCTTTATTGACAATGGAAATTCAAAATATTATTATTCAATTCATAAATAATTAACATGCATAACTTAAAAAAATAGTTTATAGTATTAAATATTCAAGAGAATGTTTAATTTGCATACAATGGCGGTAAGTATAATAATAATCATGCATAAACACACCACAAGCCCCGACTCGTTAAGCCAGTGCTTTTTGCTTTTGGCATAGTTTGACTTGCTGCATGCAATTGGAATAGCATATAGGTGGTGTGGGCAATTATTGAATTGAAGTTATAGAGTATATGGAGTTGACAAATTCATGTTAGACAACGAAATTTTAAAATTAGATCATGTTACTAAACAATTTGGAGATACAGAGGTATTAAATGGAATAGACCTTTCCATCCAGCAAGGTGAGTTTATTACATTGCTGGGCTCTTCGGGATGTGGTAAAACTACAACACTTCGCATAATAGCGGGTCTTGAAAGTCCTGATAGTGGTAGGGTTTTACTTGAGGGTAGGGATGTTACCCAAGATGAGCCAAACAAAAGGAATGTTAATACCGTATTCCAAAATTATGCCCTTTTTCCACACATGGATGTGGAGACGAATATTGGGTATGGCCTTAAGCTTAAGCGGGTTAAAAAGGAGGCTATTAAGAAGGACGTTCAAAAATCACTTGAGCTTGTACAGCTTAGCGGATACGGAAAAAGGATGCCCCATGAACTCTCAGGTGGCGAAAAACAGCGTGTTGCAATTGCACGTGCCATTATTAATAAGCCTAAAGTGTTGCTTCTTGATGAACCTCTTGGTGCATTGGATTTACAGTTAAGGCGTAATATGCAGGTTGAACTAAAAAAGCTTCAAACCCGTCTTGGTATTACATTTTTATATATTACCCATGACCAGGAAGAAGCCATAAACATGTCTGACAGAATAGCAGTCATGCGTGATGGTGTGTTTGAGCAGATAGGAACACCAGCAGAAGTCTATGACCGTCCAAAAACTAGTTATGTAGCACAATTTGTTGGTATGGCCAATATTATTAAAGGTAGCGTTATTTCTCAAAAAGGTGATATGGTAGAGTTTTCAACTACAAGTGGTACAGGTCTTATAAAGCATAATGGTATGCCAGTAAAAAGTGGACAGTCTGTTACTGTGGCTGTGCGCCGTGAAAATATTCAGCTTGAGAATGAAGTTGCTGAGGGTGCTAAGCAACTACATGCAGTCGTTAAAGAAAAAAGTTTTGCTGGTGGATTACTTCAAATTGTGGTTTCTCTTGATGATGGAAGTGAATTAGTATCAAGCAAGCACGGCATTAATTCCGAATTAGAACCTAACGATCATGTAATTTTAACATGGGATCCAGAGCATGCCGTTCTTGTCGATATGGAGGAATCCATATGAATAAGGAAAATAAAACAAAATCAAACCTGAAAAAAAATAAAACAAAATCGGGTGTATCTATACTAAACATAATGCCCATATATTTTTTCACAATTGTTTTTGTAGCTGCTCCATTGATTTATATGATTGCGCTTAGCTTCATGCAAAGAGCAGAGGGTTGGGGTGTTCAGAACAAATTTACATTCCAAAACTATTTAAATATTCTTGAGCCTATCTACCTAAGGACTTTTGCAGAATCCTTTAAGCTGGCTTTTATAACCACTTTGTTCAATATGTTTATTGGATACCCATATGGTTACTTTATGGCTAAGCTTAATGAGGCATGGAAAAAACGAATGATGCTTTTAATTATGATACCTTTCTGGATTAGTTCATTGATGCGCTTGTATGGATGGGTTATTATATTTCGCGCAAATGGATTGCTTGACAAGATCTTGATATCGGTAGGGCTAATTAACGAACCACTTAAGCTATTATATACGTACCCGGCTGTTGCTGTGGGTATGATTTATGCTTTATTACCATTTATGATTCTCTCGGTCTATTCCAGTGCAGAAAAGCTTGATTGGACAATTGTTGAGGCTTCAAGAGATTTGGGAGCAAACCGTTTGCAAGCATTTTTAACAGTTACTTTAAAAATGACGTTACCAGGTCTAATGTCGGGGGTGGTGCTAACATTTATTCCTTCTATGGGATTATTCTTTATAGCAGATATTCTCGGGGGGAACAAAGTGGTGCTTGTAGGTAATTTAATACAGGAACAACTAATGAAAGCGCATAACTGGCCATTTGCTGCAGCACTTTCTGTAGTTCTTATGATACTAACCAGCCTAATGATCAACCTCTACAGGAAACTTACTAATGTTAAGGATTTGGAGGGTTTGGTATGAAGAAAAACAGAACAAAGCTTCCAAATATATTCTTAGGTATTGTAACGGTTATAATGTATCTACCAATAGTGGTGGTTATTATTTACTCATTTAATGAAAGTAGAATAAGTTCTGTGTGGGAAGGTTTTTCATTAAAATGGTATGGAGAGTTATTTAGAGATAGATATATACTTGATGCATTGACAAACAGTATTGTGTTGGCAACATTGAGCAGTCTATCAGCTGCGATTATAGGAACTCTTGGAGCGGTAGGCATGACCCGAGTAAAATTGCGCAGCAACAGTGTGATTGAATATGTTTCCACACTGCCTATAATGATTCCGGAAATTATATTAGGTATAGTATTTTTACTATTCTTTTCTTTGATGGGAATGCCCTTTGGTATGTTAACATTGGTTATTGCCCATACAGCATTTTGTATTCCCTATGTATTTATCATGGTTAAGGCAAGGCTGGCAGGAATGGATAAGAGCCTTTCAGAAGCAGCAAGAGATCTGGGGGCAAACGAATGGCGTGCTTTTCTTGATATTATACTACCGCTAATATCCCCTGCGATTGCTTCTGGAATGATAATATCCTTCGCTATGAGTTTTGATGATGTGGTCATCAGTATGTTTGTTACTGGTGTAAACACTAATACGTTGCCACTTAGAATTTATACACAATTAAAAACTGGCGTAACACCAAAAATTAACGCTTTATGTACACTTATGGTATTGTTTACAATACTATTGTGTTTACTTTCCGCATATATTGGGAAGACATATAATAAAAATCGTTTAGAGGAGAGACAATCAGTATGAAGAAAATGAAGGTTTTCACAATTATTCTTATGCTTATACTAAGCGTGGGCTTAGTAACTGGCTGTACGACAACAGGAACGACAAAAAAGACACTTAACCTATTCACTTGGGAAGGAATGTTTCCACAGGAGGTTCTTACCGGGTTTGAAAAAGAGACTGGCATATCCATTAATTATAACAACTTTGACTTTGATGAAACAATGCTGGCAAAGCTACAAGCTGCCAAAGGTGGGGATTATGATTTAGTTATCGCCGATGACTATATTATTGAGATGGTAATTGAAGAAGGCCTTGCACAGAAGATTGATAAATCCAAGCTTAAAAATCATAATAACATTAATTCTATTTATCAAGGGCATTTTTATGATCCTAATGATGAATATACCGTTCCGTTTGGAGCAGGCGTGCAGACCATAGTATTCGATCCGAGTCGTGTGGATATAGACATTAAAGGCTATGCTGATTTATTTGATCCTGCACTTAAAGATAATATAGGAGTTATTGCAAATCATCGTGTTATAAATGGGCTGGCATTGAAAATACTTGGTGAGAGCTATAACACTGAAGATATTGCAACAATCGAAAAAGCTGGTGAAAAGTTGCTTGGGCTTGCACCAAATATCCGTGTCATCAAAGATGATAACTTACAAGATGATTTACTTTCAGGTGAAGTTAGCGCGGCAGTGATGTACACATCACAGGTAACGATGGCTATGCTCACAAACCCAGACTTAAAGGTGGTATATCCGTCTGAGGGCATTGGTTTTGGTATTATGGCTGGGTTTATTCCTTCGAAAGCACCAAACAGTGATGCTGCACATGCATTTATGGACTATCTTCTAAGACCTGAAATAGCTGCACAGTATTTTGAATGGTTGGGTTATTACAGTACCATCGAAGCAGCAGATTCACATATAAATGAGCAATACAGAGATTTCTTAACATTACCAAGTGATTTTTCAGGTGATACAGAAATGATTAAAGGACTAGGTGCTGAGGCAGAAGAAGCTCATACAAAGGTTTGGACAGAATTCAAAGCCGTAGCAGGAAAAAACTAAAAAATGAATTTTTAAGTTCAAACACTCTTGTGTAAAGTGTTTGCCAGAATGGCTCTAATATTTAATAAAAGGCTACTTGAATGTGGCGTGAATAGGGGCTTTGTTCCTTGAAAACTTCGGCATAGTCGGTTTATAAACTGAATATGCCGAAGTCATTACCTTCTGTTGGTTTCAGTATCAGACTCAGTTACTGATCTATACTCTTTTATATAATAAACAAATGCATCTAATTGAGTAAAGGCGAGGGCAACATAGTGATCAGCAGCTCCATGGCATATTGTTGTTTTACCGCTGTCAGCGTCATGAATTGTAGCGCAAGGGAAGCGCACATTTGGAACAAAACCACTTGTATGAAGCCCGCCAATATGATAGTTTTA
>DASRMZ010000316.1:0-2179 GCA_035647675.1 Thermoclostridium sp.
TAACTAAACACATTTAATGGTGTGATAGTTGAAGGTCGATATGTTCCCGCCTACCGATAGTGCCAAAAACGTAGTGGATATGTTTCCGAGAACGGATACGCTCAAATGACATTCATTCTGTCCTCTCGAGCCACGTTGAGACGGTAGTATTGATGGAACGACTGGAGATCTTGTAAAAGTTAGAGCAAAGGATTTGCTCCCCTATGCATGGCAACCGACTGTTGTATAAACAAGTTCATCACCCGCTACCGTCAAATAAGTCAAAACACCCGGCACCATAAACTCGCGGCACCATAAACTCGGCACCATAAACTGGAGATAGGTATATGAGGATTTTTGCTTTAGAATTAAATAATGATATAAAAGGCATTAGTACAAGAAAGGCATATATAGAATCATTAATTTCTCAATTACCAATGTCTGACCTGGTTTTATTGCCGGAACTAGCTCTGCCCAGCTATATGCCCAACAATAAAATATGGGAATATGCTGATGATTGCAGTAAGGATACTTCTGCCTGGGCGATGAACGTGGCGGCAAAATATCATACATATATAGGTGTTGGATATCTTGATTTTGAAAACAAAGATTATTTTAATCGTTATATGATTGCCGATGAAAAGCAGGTATACGGCGTCATTACAAAAAGCGAAGGCGAGTCAGCTGTGTTCAAAAGAGGCTGGTTTGATAATGTCATTACAACGCCATTTGGAAATGTAGCCGTTGCGATTTGCTACGATGCCAGGCGCAGGCACTTTTATGAAAATATTAAAGATAAAACAATCGGACTGATCGTTTTCCCTCACGGAAGTCCTGCAGACCCCAAAAAGGACGCTGAGGAGAACAGATCTAATGATTATCTCTGTAACACGTATGCCGATGCGTATGACGTTCCCGTAGTCTATATAAACAGCGTTGGAAAACTTGAGTATATGCCGGGCAAAATGGGCGCACTGATGAAAAAAGCAGGATTCACCATGAACGGCAAATCTAAAATCTATGCAAGCAGCGGCAACAGTATTCCAAGTGACATTAAAGAGGCAACAGGACTTGACATAGACGTACCTGAACACAAACGCAAAAAAGATATACGCTTTTATGGGGACGATTTAATTAAAGGAAACTTTTTATTTCGATATTTCATACTGAAACCGGATATTATTGCCGGTCTCAGAAAATACAATGAATGTCTAAAAAAGATGTAACAAGCTCATCACCCGGTACAGATAAGCGTTGTACCGCCCAATAAGTCAACAAGTCAACACCCGGTACCGTTAACTTCTTAACTTCGCGGTACCGTTAACTTCGTACCGTTAACTTCTAACTTTTACCGCTAACTTGTTAATATTTCTTTTAGAATGAAATATTTAAGAATTCGAGTATAATAGGAATCGGTTTGATGATTTATTATTGAAAATCCAAGCTATCTTAATCGAGTTAATAGATGGTGCTTATTGCGCTGTTGTACAGAGGTGAAGTGGTGCTAAGAAACCGGCAATACAAAAATCTTTTGCGATTTATGAAAACGGACTTTGGGGATTGCGAATCTTATACTTTGATTTTTAAGGAATTCTTATGGAAATTTTAATGAATGTGCTGCTCATGTTAGGTGGAGTGGCCATATTTATGTTTGGCATGAAACAGATGAGCTCGGGGCTGGAGCAGAGCGCGGGACCCGGAATACGCAATCTTTTCAAAAATATGGACAAAAGCAGATTTGTTAACTATGGAATTGGAATCGGATCTACGGCACTAGTCCAATCTTCTTCTGCAACTTCGGTCATGACAGTAGGACTTGCTCATGCGAATATTGTGACAGTTAAGCAAGGTGCCGGATTTATTTTAGGAGCAAAGGTTGGCACCACCCTTACCGCTTTCATATTTGCTCTTTCCGGTGTCAGTAATGACGGTTTTAATATTAGCTATGTTTTTGCATCGTTCGCCTTTGTCGGTGTTATGATTCTTTTTACTACAACCAACGAAATCCTTAACAAAATTGCACCATTTTTAATAGGATTAGGTATGTTTTTTATCGGCTTAGAGGTTATGAAAGTAGCAATTGGCGGATCGGATTCGACTCTAAGCATTGTACTTTCAAAAGCATTTAAATATGAAATTATGCAAAACCCGCTTTTGCTGGTTTTATTGGGGTGTCTATTTACAGCCATTATTCAATCAT
>DASRMZ010000317.1:0-2506 GCA_035647675.1 Thermoclostridium sp.
AACGGATAAGCTCTATGCAAGCCGTGATATGAAGGAGTTGGATTCTAGGCTTAAATATATGCTGGATGCTAGAGGTATTTGCCTTATTGTCGGGGAACCAGGATCCGGCAAATCTACAGGTCTTAGAAAGCTTGCAGAAAATCTTAATCGTTCCTTGTATAGGCCTTGTTATTTACCCCTTACAACGTTGACGGTTAAGGAATTCTATCAGGCATTGGCCTTACTTTTAGGCGAAACACCCTCTCATAAAAAGGTTACTTTGTTTAAGCAGATACAAAACTGCATAGAGAACCTTTATTACGAGCAAAGGGTGACGCCGGTAATAATAGTAGACGAAATACACATGGCACCTGTGCCGGTGTTAGATGACTTGAGGCTTCTGTTCAATTTTAGAATTGATTCTGCCAATCCCTATGTATTAATTCTTTCCGGACAACCTCAGATTAGAAACAAACTTGCATTAAATGTTTGCTATCCACTCAGGCAAAGAATCTCAATGAGGTATTCTATGCAAGGACTTACTGTAGAGGAGACAGCCGATTATTGTATGAGCAGAATGAGGATAGCAGGTTGCATGAATGATGTGTTTACTCCTGCTGCCCTAGTGGCAATCCATACTATATCAGGGGGCTTCCCAAGATCCATTAACAATATCGCCATAGCAAGCCTTTTGTATGCCACTGTGAGAAAGATACTTACTGTAGATGAAGAGGCCGTATATCAAGCCAATATTGAAATAGGTGTTTAGGGGTGAATTAGTTATGGTTTTTGAATGTGTTAATAAAAGAAAATCAGGAAATGAAAAATGGATCGGGAAAGTTACTTATTTCCAAAATTACGGTACTCATTGTGAAATTGAAATCCAAAGCAGATCGAGAATATTGGTTTTATATGGTAAGACACTTAATGGAGCTTTTGCCTGTATGCCTGACTTTGGGGCAGGGTGCTATTTAGTGGACCTTGAAGATGAATTTTGGAATACAGAGCAATTAACACGCGTACTAGGCAAGGTTGATGGTATTACAGTAATGCAGGCTTTAAAATCCTTATCGGATAAAATTAATCTTTAGGCTCTTGCCTGATGTGGAGGATAGGGAAATACAGGGATGTAACCCGAGCGCCTATCAGGATTCTATAAAAACATGAAAAAGGTGGTCAACATGGCTGCCTCTTTTCATGTTTTGGAGAACCAAAGCGATAAATCCTGGGGTCTGGGGCAAAGCCCCAGAGGGTAAGACGAATACTATCTGTATTTAATAACTGTGATATATTTACCTTATATAACTTGAGAAAATGAGACTAATTGGATTGTTGTCAACTATTTTAAAGTGATATATTTTTCTAGTTCAATTTGAGAATTGACAATTATTGTCTCTGCAGTATTGTGTAGAATTGATGATCCAAGTGATATACATATGTGGGCTTCAGCTGAGCAAAATCAAACTTGGCTTAAAAAGTATATTGCCTTAGAAAATGGAATGCCATCGAAATCAACCTTTATTAGGGCATTAAATGCAATTGATCCTAAACAATTCGGGAAGTGTTTCATTCATTGGACAAAAGAGCTAACGATATTCTCCGAGGGTGGTGGAGATATTGTAGCTATTGATGGAAAGACAATGAGGGGTTCTAGGGATGGAGATAAGATAACCCATATAGTAAGTGCTTGGTGTAGCGTAAATAATCTTGTACTAGGTCAAGTAAAAACAAATGATAAAAGTAATGAGATTACTGCAATACCCGAACTTTTGGATTTATTATACCTAGAAGGATGTATAATTACATTGGACGCAATGGGCTGCCAGACAAAGATTGTAAGAAAAATAATAAAGAAAAAGGCAGACTACGTAATTAGTTTGAAGGGAAATCAAGGAACCCTTCATAATGAAGTAAAAGAGTATTTTGAAGACCTAGAGAAAGATATGCCTCAGATATTGAAAGGTGAGCATGAGTTAGTAAAGTCAAAAAGAACTTTAGATAGAGGCCATGGAAGAATAGAAGAGAGGACATATTTCTATTCAACTGACATCGATTGGATGATTGATGCAAAAAAAGATTGGGCTGGGCTTGAAGGCATAGGTATGATTCATAGAAGAATACTTGAAAAAGGGGAAGAAACTGAAGAGGTTCAATATTATATTGGTAGTATTCAGGAGGTATCTTTATTTGCGAAAGCAGCTAGAAAGCATTGGGGTGTAGAAAGTATGCATTGGAGTCTAGATGTTACATTTCGAGAAGACGCTAATAGGACAAGAAAAGATTTAGCTCCTGAGAATCTAGCTGTAGCAAAGAAGATTGCTTTAAATATGGTGCGAAAAGAAACTGAGGAGTTTCCTAAGTTGAGTGCAAATAAAAAAAGACTCATGGCATCTTTGGATTTAGAATTCAGATCTAAAGTATTTGATGTAAATTTTATGAAGTAATGAACTTTTAGCCGTGGCTGTTGATAATATTTTAACATTACTGGGTGTTACCTTACGTAGGGATATCTGGTTTTTCAGCATAC
>DASRMZ010000318.1:0-3900 GCA_035647675.1 Thermoclostridium sp.
CAAATACCCTTTTAACAATTTAACATAATAAAAAGGCTTGGTATTGAAAATAATTTACCAAGCCTTTTTTAATTGTTAACGGGCATGCCATATGTGAATTTTGTACCCCCTGAACATATTTTTGAAACCATTTAGTATCTGTACATAATTATAATTAAGAAGAAAAAACAAATGTTTGCTTACCGATAGAAAATATTTATCAAGTGATTGTCCTGCATAAGCAATATCTATTAGCCCAGCAGATATTACTATGATAAAATATTACAAACGAAATTATTTGGGAAAATATATAAATGAAGGTTTGTTATGGAAGTAATTATGAAAGGTTATTCTTTACCAATTGTGGGATTAATTTTAAGAATTCCAGTATTGAGTAATATAACCCAATCTTGGAAGAATTTTTGGATAGAATTGTTATGACACACAGGTCCAGGCAGATTTTAAGGCCTAGATGATAAATTTACAAGGTATTATAAATTAAAAGGAGGGATAAAAATGAAGTTTAAAAAAGTTTTAGCGGTATCAATGGCATTAATATTAATGATTGGTATTACAGCATGTAAAGGTGAAAAAAGCATTTCAACAGGGCAAGCGGGAGGCAAAACAAAGTTGGTAGTAGGAACCTCAGCATCTTATAAACCATGGGCTTTTCAAGAAGACGATGAAGTAAAAGGGTTTGAAATGGATGTGTGGAGAGAAATTGCAAACAGGAACAATTATGAATTAGAATTTAAGCTTGGACAGTTTAGCGGATTAGTAGGGATGTTGGATGCCGGAGAAATAGATACAGTTGCACATCAAATGTCGATTACAGAGGAAAGAGAAAAAAAATATAATTTTTCTACGCCTTATGCATATAGTTACTATGATTTGTTTGTAATAGAGAGCAGTAACTACAAAAATAAGGAAGATTTAAAGGGCCAAAAGGTCGGTTGTTGGTTAGGTGGAAACGGGGAAGCAACTTTAAGACAAATAAATGAGGAATATGATTTGGAACTTGACATCATAACTTTTGATGGGATATCCATAGAAGAGGAGCTATCTATTGGTAGATTAGAAGCTTTGTGGCAGGGAGAAATAAAAACCAAAACTATTATTGAAGAAAATGATTTAAACATCAGACAATTAGATGAAAAATTAGTTTATGAAGTAAACGCATATCCATTCAGAAAAGATGATGAAGGAGCAAGGCTTTCGCAGGAAGTGTCCGAGGTTTTGGATGCTATGAGGAAAGATGGAACATTGGAGAAATTATCTGTTGAATGGTTTGGAATTGATACCACAAAATCGGAAGAATAGGTGATATCTGTGAATTTTGACTTCAAATTCATGACTAGGTTGATACCTATTATGATTAAATATAGTGTCGTCACTATAAGATTATCTATTTTAGCGATATTATTTGGACTCACAATATCATTTTTTATTGCAATAATTGTATATGCAAAAATACCAATATTGAACAAGGTTTTCAAAATATACATATCATTTTTTAGGGGCACACCTTTAATGGCACAACTGTTTTGCTTTTATTTTGGTGTGCTTCCATTATTTCCAGGAATAGTGTTGAAAATTTCATCTTTCCAGTCCGCTTTAGTAATTCTAAGTTTGGCAAGTTCTGCTTATATGGCGGAGTCCTTAAGAGCCGCCATATCTTCTATACATAAAGGCCAAATGGAAGCAGCTTTGTCTGTGGGTATGACTTATATGCAAGCAATGCTCAGAATCATATTACCACAGGCTTTTAAGGTTGCAACTCCAACACTATTCAGTAGTTTTATAAACATTATAAAAGATACCTCGCTTGTTTTTGCAATAGGTGTTAAAGAAATGATGGCTACGGCACAGCTAGAAGGTGCTTCAGGATATCGTTATCTAGAAGCATATGTATGTGTATTATTGGTATACTGGGGAATAACGTCAATAATGGGATTTGCGCAAAGAAAAATAGAAGGGAGACTTGTTAAATCGGTAGGTGAAACCAATTGATAAAACTAAGGAATATCTATAAAGCGTTTGGAAATTTAGAAGTAATAAAGGGCATAAATCTGGATATTAATTATGGTGAGGTTATATCTATTATTGGACCTTCTGGGACTGGCAAATCAACATTATTACGTTGTATAAATTGCTTAGAAGAAGCTGATCAAGGTGGGATTCAAATAGGGGATTGTTGTATTAATTTTAATAAAATAACGAAAGCAGATAAACGATGGCTCAGATGTAATACGGGGATGGTGTTTCAAGGATTTTATTTATTTAATAATAAGACAGTACTTCAAAATATTACCGAGGGATTAATAGTAGTAAAAAAAATCAAAAGGAATAAAGCAGAAGAAAAGGCGTTAGAAATATTAGAACAGGTGGATTTATTGGATAAGAAAGACTGTTATCCTTCCAGTTTATCCGGGGGGCAGCAACAACGTGTCGCAATCGGAAGGGCTTTAGCCTTAAAACCAAAAATTTTTCTGTTTGATGAACCTACATCCTCATTAGATCCTGAATTGGTAAATGAGGTACTAGTTTTAATAAGGCAATTGGCGAAGCAAAACAAGACTATGTTGATTGTTACACATGAAATTAATTTTGCAAGAAATGTATCCGATAGGATATGTTTTATGGAACAAGGGGTGATATTAGAGGATGGTCCTGCAAAAGAATTAATTGATAATCCCAGAAATGAAAGAACTAAACAGTTTTTAAATGTAGTTAGATATCGGGAATAGTTGTGTAAATTAATGTCTATTTTGACTTACATGGCATTAGACGGATTTAGGGCAAAACGATTTATACACTTATTCTATGATTAAAGGAAACATGGATTTGCACAGTGCGATATACAATGATTCATAAAACCTGTACTACGGGTATTCTTGTTTGTATATCTACGGAACAAATTAAGGCTATGAACCTGTTTTGTTCAAACATGTGCAATTTTCACGGTTTTTTATTCTCAAATCACAAAAAACCGGGGATACAATTCCCCCGGTTTTTTGTATTGTGTGCCAGGCATGGCACTAATCTAGCTAGTGAAAGTCTAGCCACGGGTATTTGCCGCCAAGTGTAGCGAACCACAAGTTGGTGCCGGTAATGGCATGGATGAAGGAAGTGGTGTAGCAAAGTTCTCGAGCCTACGAACAGAAACTTGATAAGGCGATTAGGTGGGTGAGGTTGCAGTACAAACCTAAGCCCAAAAGGTAAACGTAAACCGAAGTTGTAAATCAAGAGGTTGTGGAACGAAAGATTAGTGTCTTACCCTGGGAGGCCCTACCCACATATCATAAGATATGGTCGAAAAAGGTTTAGGGAGGGAGTCAGACGAAGTCATAGTAGGCGTAACAGCCGAAGGACTGAAGCGGTTTATAGTACAAATCGCTACTTGAAAATACTGCATTAGCCAGAAATCCGATGAATGAAAAGAGTAGGAACGTAACCGAGGGATATCATTTATATCGCGAAGGGCGATGTGTAGGAATTTTATAGTAGAGAGAGGAGTAACAACAAATGGAATTGATGGACGTGATACTAACAAGAGAAAATCTAAACCGAGCCTATAGAAAGGTAGTATCCAATAAAGGAGCAGGCGGTATAGATGAAATGACAGTCAATGAGTTGGGGGACTATATCAGAGAAAACAAAGATACAATACTAAACTCACTTAGAAACAGGACCTACCATCCAAACCCGGTGCGGCGAGTATATATACCTAAAGGCAATGGTAAACAAAGACCCTTAGGGATACCAACAGCACTAGACAGAACAATACAACAAGCAATAGCGCAACCAATATCAGTCATATACGAAAAAGTATTCAGTGAATACAGCTATGGTTTTCGGCCAAACAGAAGTTGCCATGATGCAATAAAACAAGCACTAGAATACCTAAATGAAGGATATGAA
>DASRMZ010000319.1:0-6528 GCA_035647675.1 Thermoclostridium sp.
TATGTATACAACAGTTATTGATGAGATGGACTTTGCTATAAAGCCAATGAATTGCCCAGGAGCAATGCTGGTTTATAATATGCAGCCACACTCTTATCGTGATTTACCCATTAGAATGGCTGAGCTTGGCTTGGTTCACAGGCATGAAAAATCAGGAGCACTGCATGGATTAATGCGTGTTCGTTGCTTCACTCAGGATGATGCGCATATTTTTATGACACAAGATCAGATTTCAGATGAAATCCAAAATGTAATAGCCCTGATTGATGAAGTGTATAGCAAGTTTGGCTTTAAATATCACATAGAGCTGTCTACACGTCCAGAGGATAGCATGGGAAGTGATGAAGACTGGGAACTGGCAACGGAATCTTTAAAAAAAGCGCTGGATTCATGCAAAAGGCCTTATGTAATTAACGAAGGTGATGGAGCATTTTATGGACCAAAGATTGACTTTCATTTAGAGGATTCTATGGGTAGAGCGTGGCAATGCGGAACTATTCAGCTGGACTTTCAAATGCCGTTGAGATTTGATTCAGAATATGTAGGAACTGATGGGGAAAAGCATAGACCAATAATGATTCACAGAGTTGTGCTTGGTTCTATTGAGAGGTTTATTGGAATTTTAATAGAGCATTTCGCAGGTAAGTTCCCATTGTGGTTAGCTCCAGTACAGATAAAACTGTTACCTATTTCAGATAAGTTTATTGATTATACGCAAGAGGTTATGGATGAATTTGAAAATCACGGTTTCCGCTGTGAAATAGACACAAGAAATGAAAAAGTAGGCTATAAAATACGTGAGGCGCAGTTGCAAAAAATACCTTACACTATTATTGTTGGGCAAAAGGAAGTGGATGGTAAACAGATTTCTGTTCGCAAGCGTGATGAAGGCGATAAGGGTAGTATTGGTGTATCTGAATTTATTGATATGCTTAAAAAAGAGATGGAGTAGTTATTGTTCACAGCTATATCTTGAAATATAAAGGAAATGGAGTAAGAAATATTTATAAACTGCCGAACAAATGTTTGCATATTGATGTACGCTTTGATATAATTAGTAAGGTTTTGTATAGCAGGTTTATAAACTAAACGCAATATTATATGCATAAAAAACTTGTTATATTTAACACTATTTGAAGGCTTTTGTGATGCAGCCTTAATTAGTATTAGCTATACAATATTTACTGGCAAGACTTTTCGCATAACCACAGTGTATTGTGCAGTGATACTCAAAATATGTAGCATCGCAAAATGCCAAGTTATATCTTGGGGCGGTAATAGATGAAAGATAGCATTTATATTAAAGGTGCATGTGAAAACAATTTAAAAAACATAGATGTTGAGATTCCACGAAATAAAATGGTTGTTATTACGGGTTTAAGCGGCTCCGGCAAGTCTTCTCTGGCCTTTGACACTATATACGCAGAAGGTCAAAGAAGATATGTAGAGTCGCTATCTTCTTATGCCCGCCAATTTTTAGGGCTACTTGAAAAACCAGATGTAGAATACATTACTGGTCTGTCCCCTGCCATTTCAATTGACCAAAAAACAACAAGCCGTAACCCTCGCTCAACTGTTGGGACCGTTACAGAAATATATGACTATTTTAGGCTGCTATATGCCAGAATAGGAATTCCCCATTGCCCTGAATGTGGCAAGGTAATAGCCCAGCAAACGGTAGAGAAGATGGTGGACAGTATTCTTTCGCTTGAGGATGGAACCAAAGTCCAACTTCTTGCGCCTGTAGTGAGGGGGAGAAAAGGGGAGTACACAAAACTAATATCCGATGCCAGAAAAAATGGTTATGTTAGACTTCGTATTGATGGCGTGGTTATGGATATTAATGAAGATATTCAGCTTGAAAAAAACAAGAAGCATTCAATAGAAATTGTCATTGACAGGCTTATAATTAAATCCGGCATTCAAAAAAGGCTGGCCGATTCCATTGAAACGGTGCTTCGCATATCAGATGGTATTCTCCTTGTAGATGTGCAAGGTGGTGAAGAGATATTGTTTAGCCAAAACTTTGCATGCCCGGATTGTGGAATAAGTGTAGAAAGCCTTACCCCGCAAATGTTTTCATTTAATAATCCTTTCGGAGCATGTCCCAAATGCAGTGGGTTAGGATATTTTAAGAAAATTGATCCCGATTTAGTGATTACCGATTACTCAAAGTCACTTGTTGAAGGTGCAATTAATCCCACTGGATGGAATTTAAGCAATGAAGACTCATATAACAGCATATTCCTCAGAGCGTTATCTAAGCATTACGATTTTGATATTAATACCCCTGTTGGGAAGTTACCTAAGAATATTTTAAGGAAAATATTGTATGGTACAGGACAAGACAAAATTAAAGTTAGTTTTGATAAAGGTTACAGAAGTGGTTCTTTTTTATCTGCCTTTGAGGGCATAATAACAACTATGGAAAGACGTTACAATGGCACTAACTCAGATGGAATGAAAGAGTACTATGAGGAGTATATGTCAGACATAGCATGCTCTGAGTGTAACCAGGACAGGCTAAAAAAGGAGAGTCTTGCAGTTACCGTTGGTGGTAAAAACATAGCAGAAGTTACGAAAATCCCCATAAAGGATTGTATTAAGTTTTTTTCATCTCTTAAACTTACAGACATGGAAGCTTTGATTGCGGAGCAGATACTAAAAGAGATAAAGATAAGACTGAAATTTTTAGTTGATGTTGGGTTAGATTATCTTACATTGTCGCGGTCTTCAGGTACACTATCGGGCGGAGAAGCTCAACGCATACGGTTGGCTACTCAAATAGGATCAGGACTTACAGGCGTACTATATATACTTGATGAGCCAAGTATAGGCTTGCATCAAAGAGATAACTCTCGCCTTTTGACAACGCTAAAACATCTTAGAGATTTGGGAAATACAGTTATAGTTGTAGAGCATGATGAGGAAACAATGACAGCCTCTGATTATATTATTGATATGGGACCTGGTGCCGGTGTACATGGAGGGTATGTTGTTGCCCAAGGTACGCTGGAGGATATTATTAATAACACTGAGTCCGTAACAGGACAGTATCTAAGTGGTAAAAAGGAAATAAAAGTACCCACAGAAAGACGTGTATCTAACGGAAAAGATTTAATAGTAATGGGTGCCAGTCAAAACAATCTAAAGAAAATTAATGTTACATTTCCTTTAGGTTTGTTTATTTGTGTAACTGGTGTATCAGGCTCAGGGAAAAGCTCTTTAGTGAATGAAATTTTGTACAAGGAATTGGCAACCAAGCTAAACAGGGCAAAGACCAAACCTGGTTCTCACGATGCAATTCACGGATTACAATACCTTGATAAGGTAATTGATATAAATCAGGCACCTATAGGTAGGACACCTCGTTCAAATCCAGCTACTTATACTGGTGTTTTTGATCATATAAGAAGATTGTTTGCATCAACAAATAATGCTAAAATGCGTGGATATAATCAAGGGCGGTTTAGTTTTAATGTAAAAGGTGGAAGATGCGAGGCGTGCAAGGGTGATGGATTATTAAAAATAGAAATGCATTTTTTACCCGATGTCTATGTACCATGTGAAATTTGTAAAGGGAAACGATATAATAGAGAAACTCTTGAAGTAAAGTACAAAGGCAAGAGCATTGCAGATATTTTGGCGATGACCGTTAATGAAGCTGTGGATTTTTTCAAAAACATTCCAAGCATCGCAAGGAAAATCGATACACTTAAAGATGTTGGACTTGGTTATATTAGGCTAGGTCAATCATCCACTACATTGTCAGGTGGTGAAGCACAAAGAGTCAAGCTTGCTACCGAGCTGTCCAAAAAGAGCACCGGCAAAACTTTATACATTCTAGATGAGCCGACAACAGGTCTCCACTTTGCGGATATACACAAGCTCATTGAGGTTTTACACAAGCTTGTAGATGCTGGGAATACAGTTGTGGTCGTGGAGCATAACCTGGATGTAATAAAAACTGCGGATTATATTATAGATCTTGGCCCTGAAGGTGGGGATGGCGGTGGGACTGTTATTGCAACAGGTACACCCGAGATGGTTGCTGGAAATGCTAAATCATACACTGGGCACTACTTAAAAGGTATCTCCAAAAATGATATTAGTGGAATGAAAAATAAAAGTTTGTAACCAGTAACTTTAGTTCATGAATTTGCATGAATAATTTTATTTTTCAATTGAATATGACCCAAAGATATGGTATGATTATGAAGAATAATAAACATTATATATTATTCATTTGGCTTTTTGAGATAATTAAAATCAAATAAAGTTCTTCAGGGACGGGTGCAATTCCCTACCGGCGGTAATCAGCAAAAAGCTGAAAGCCCGCGAGCCTTTTGAGGTTGATCTGGTTAGATTCCAGAGCCGACAGTACAGTCTGGATGAAAGAAGATGTGTTTTTCTGTTGTAGAAAAAGCAGCCTGAAGTATTTTTATTTCAGGTTTTTTTTGTCTGAATTTATCGTAGGGAGGATAACATGGATAACTTATCAAAAAAAAATGATTTTGCAACAACGGGAAATATGAAAAGTAGATTTAGCACTAAGACAATTGCTAAAATAGGGATTTTAGCTGCGGTGGCTACAGTACTGATGCTTTTAGAAATACCTGTATTTTTCGTTCCAGGCTTTTATAAGCTTGACTTCAGTGAAGTCCCTGTTTTGCTGGGGGCTTTTTCAATGGGGCCTGTAGCTGGCATTTTGATTGAGGCTGTTAAGGTTACTTTAAATCTTGTAATTGAAGGGACATTAACTGCTGGAGTTGGTGATATAGCTAACTTCTTAATAGGATGTTCTTTTATTGTACCAGCTGCAATTATTTACAAGAGAGAAAAAACACAAAAAAACGCAGTTAAAGGTTTAATAGTTGGTGTGTTTGTGAAAACTATTTTTGCAGCAGTCATGAATTTATACGTACTTCTTCCTGTCTATTCCATGGCTTTTGGTTTGCCCCTTGATAGTATTATTCAAATGGGAACTGCACTTAACTCATCAATCACAAGCCTAACTACCTTTGTTTTGTTTGCGACTGTACCCTTTAATTTGCTTAAGAGTTTGCTATCTTCATTAATTACATTTTTAATATATAAAAAGCTGTCAGGGTTTTTGCATCGTTGACAAATAACCATGTTTGGATACAATATAATCAACTAAATAAGCGGAGGTTATTATGCCGAAAGAAAAAGACAGACCAAGCAAATCAGTACAGGATTCTACGATTGAGATGTGTGAATTGGTTCTTCCCAATGATGCAAATATTATGGGAAATCTATTGGGCGGTAGATTAATGCATTGGATTGACATTGCAGGCGCATTAACAGCATCAAGGCATTCAAATTGTGTTGTTGCAACTGCTGCATTGGATAGCCTGGATTTTAGACATCCAGTAAGAGTTGGTGAGATGGTACGTTTGAAGCCTAGAATGACTTGGGTTGGAAACACTTCAATGGAAGTGAGAGTGGATGTTTATTGTGAAAACATGCGAACAGGTGCTGTTATAAAAACCAACAAGGCATATATAACCTTCGTTGCACTTGACGAGACAGGCAATCCTACTAAGGTTCCGACACTCACCATAAATACTGATGAGGAAAAGATTGAGTGTGAAAAGGCGTTACAAAGACGAAATATAAGACTTGAAAACAGAAAGAAGCTCAAAATATAGCATATATAGTATAGGGTTATTTAAATGAATAGCATCACAAAAGGCCCCAAAGGCCCAAAATGCTTTAACTGGGTTTAGCCTTTTGCTTTGCAAGCCTTTAGCCTAGGTTGGGAGAAAAAGTTACCTTGGGTATCAAGATAAGCATAAAAGATATCCTTCGGATTAAGATAGCCCTTTTCATTTAGCTGGTTTACAAGCCAGCTTCTGTCTAGTTGAGCCAACTCTAAATTATGGTCAAGTATCACTCCGTCAATAATAAGATCGAGAGTAACTCCTTCATATTCTGTATTTATTCCAAGATCGAAAGGAGTAACGGGTCGTTTCTGGGACCTTAAAACTATACTTAGCTGCCCATTTGTTTCAAGTATTCCATACTCAACATCTGAAATATTTTGGATATTTAAAATTCTAAGCTGCTCAAGCAGGTCATTTATTGTATAGACCTCTTTTTTTAAATTTTGCTCTTGTAGTTGCCCATGCTTAATAACTATTCGAGGTCTTCCGCACAATATAGCTCTTACAGTAATGCTCTTGACAGATAATAAGGAGAACAAAAACTGACAGACCACAAGGATGGAAATGGGTACTATGGCGTGCCAAATATTTCTATCATCCTGAGTTAAGGGTAAAGCTGCCAGCTCAGAGACCATAACCGCAATTGCAAATTCAAATGGCTGAAATTGACCGATTTGCCTTTTCCCCATTAAACGCATTGATACGACTACAATTATATATAATAAAACTGTTTTCCAAATGATGCTTAAAGACATGAAATTCCTCCAAAGTAAATGCAGAAATACAAATGCTTCTTTTTTTTTATTTTCTCTACTTTACTATTGAATATTCAATATAAGGA
>DASRMZ010000320.1:0-2966 GCA_035647675.1 Thermoclostridium sp.
CTATGTATTTCTTATTATCGCTTTAAATGTGCTTTTGTCAAGCGAAAAGTGTACCCCCACCCTGCTAATCAAATTGTGTACCACTAAAAAATGTAAAATAAGTAAGGTTTTTATTATCTAAATACCCCTGTGTGGTTTTTCCTTGACTCGTTATTGTTTATTTGTGTAGCCGCTGATTAAAAAACCTTTCGTTTTGGTTCGAGACTAACTTGTGGTTGGCGCTGCACCGCTGTGTGAATCGCCGGGAGGGCGTAGCCCGACAGGCGATTCACACAGCGGTGTAGGTCGGGCTTGGTGCCTATATATAGCCTTGCTACCTAAAAAAATTTTTTCAAAATGCTTTTAGTCCTTATTTTATCAATTATTATGGGCCTTTGTTAATCATTTTTTTGTACCCTATATCTATAGCTTTCGCCATTAAATAGTATTATTTTACTATTATGAATCAATCGATCTAGTATTGCTGCTGTCATTCTTCCATCATGAAATATACTGGTCCATTCGGCAAATTCAAGGTTAGTGGTAATAATGATTGAACCTCTTTCATATCTTTCAGAAAAAATCTGGAACATTAGATGAGTGGTTTGGCGTGATAATTCAACGTATCCAAGTTCATCGATTATAATAATATCCACCTTTTTCAATTTATCCAAGAATTTACCTAGCTGGTATTCATCCTGCATTTCTATCAATATGTTTCCTAAATTTGCTGCGGTATAAAAGGCTACTGATTTTCCGGATCTACAGGCCTCTATCCCTAATGAAGTGGCAATATGACTTTTGCCGGTACCGGGGGCCCCTAAGAATAAAAGGTTTGTTTTGTCTTCGATATATTGATTATCTAATAAATCTGTTATTTCTTTTTTGGATAAATACGGGGCTTTGGAAAAATCAAATTGTTCTATTGTTTTTAAAGTGGGAAATTTAGCTTGTTTAATAAGTCTTTGAAATCGGCTGTTTTCCCTGACAATTATTTCTTGGTCCAATAGTGCTTCTAGAAAAAAGTCGTATGTCCAGTCCTTTTCTTTGGCCTCGTTAATAATATGTTCGTAATGCTCGCTAACACCTGAAAGGCGACATAATTTAAGTTTTGCTTTTAGTTCGTCGGTCATCATTGTAAGCACCCCTCTTCTTTAATAAGATTGTTATAGGTTGTCAGCGGCAGATAACTTGTCTTAATATTGCTTATGTTAAGGGCATTTAAATATTCTTCTGCTAATGGCTGTGTACCGCCGGTACATTCTGTTTGGCAGCGTATAAGGCTTAGTACTGTTTGGTAGCTATACTGGCCCATTTCGTTCAGTTTTTTAAGGATTTTACCGATGGCATCCAATCCGTATTCTTCTGTTAGTTTCAGGATATCAATAAATTCTCTGGTTCCTTTTGAGTTTGATTGTCTATGGGCCTTAAGCAGTCTGTGGTACTCTTCATATATCTCCGGCAGTTTCCAATCCTGTATAACTTTCGCTTGGTCATATGCACGAGCTTTCTTTTGTAGAAGTGATAGATAGTGATAGGGATTGAGGCATTCTTTATCTCTGCCAAATAGTCTGTCATGTGTAGTTATTATTTCATCCTTATAGCTGGCCACAATCTCAAAGGGATATATCCTTATCTGTACCTTTTTGCCTACATAATTGGTTGGAACTGAATACCGGTTTCTGTCTATATGAATTAATTGATAGGTATCTACGGTAGCAATCCTAATCCTAGCAAATTGATAAACATCATTAAAGGGAAGAAATTCTTCTCTAAGGAGCAGCCTGGACCAAGCTTCTCCTTCATGAATACCATTTTCAAGTCTTTGTCTACATTCTTTTAAAAGCTGACTATTGAGTAATTCAAAATTAATAAATTCGGGATAGGGAAGGAAATAATTGTTTCTTACGTATTTAACTAAATTTTCAATTAAGCCTTTTTCGTTCCCTTTACCCGGTGCACAAAATATTGCTTCGAAGCAATAAAATGATTTGAATTTTAAGAATTCTTCTTGTAGTTCTCTTTTTGTACCTTCTAATATTTCTTTAACGGCAGGTTTTAGGTTATCAAAGATAATTCTATTAGGTACCCCGCCAAAGAATGCAAAAGCTGAATTTAGGCCGTCAAAGAAGAATTCTGTACGCTGGTATGGATAAGCTATAACAAATTCTACTTTGCTGTAGCAGAGCTTAGCACAAAAAACATATACTTTCCTAGGCACTTTATTATGCATAACTGTCATTTCACCAAAATCGACTTGCATACTTCCTTTGATTGGATTCAGTTTAAGATAGGCTTCTTTTGTGTTAATGTTAAGTTCTTCTTCAATCTGTCTTGCTAGATAGGTGAAGGCGGAATAGCTTCCTGTATAGCCTTCATTGCATAAGAGATTATGCATACGTGTTTTGGTCAGTCGATGTTTTTTGGGTTTGTTCTGGTTATCTTGTATTAGCCATTTTACCCTTTCTTCGAAATCTTGGTTTACCGGTTTTTCGCGTTCGCTAATTAAATTATACTTTTGTTCAGGATTTTCAATTGCTTTTGTTACTGTATTACGGTGTACCCCTACCTCCTTTGCTATTGCTCGTTTACTTTTTCCTTTGTTATAATACAGGAATCTGATATAATCATACTGTACCATCTCTATCACCTTTATTCCCCCAATATAATGATTTTCGACAATATCATTATACAGGGTTCGTGTTTGAGGTGGTACACTTTTCGTTTAGCAGACCGCTAAAACTGGTACACTTTTAGTTTAGCATTAGCAAAATGGGTAGTTACCTTAACTACCTCATTTTTTTTGTTTTAGGGCAAAGTTGACAAATGGAATTTAAAATGCTAATATAGTTAGGTCACTAACAATTAACGAAAAGGAGATTTGTATGGAAAGAAAAATTGGGCTTGAAATCCGTAAAGTGCAGCAAATGATAAAACACAAAATAGAAAAAGAACGAGCTAAAGATAACATGGATTTAACTCATTGT